>JBBQJM010000243.1:0-6575 GCA_038325895.1 Mycobacteriales bacterium | reverse complement strand
CGTGACGACGGAGATCGGCTCGGTTGCGCTGTTCGAACTGCCGGACGCCCCGCCTCCGGTCGCGGATGTGGTCGACCCACACGCCGCGATGACCACCGCAGCAGCGACAGCCAGTAGGGCGCGCGCGCCGATGCCCGCCGTCTGCGCCATGACTGTCATACCGAACCCACCACGTCTTCCGGCACTGCTGAAGCTGATAATCGCTCTCAGCAGAGTATCGCACCGGTCATCGAACGTGGCGAGATGGCGAGGTGGCGAAGTGGCGAAGTTGGCGAGGCGGCGACACCACGAAGCTCACGCCTTGGGACCGATGCTCACGCCGTGGGACCGATGCTCGCGCCGTGGGACCGATGCTCGCGCCTTGGGACCGATGTCCACGCTGCAGCAAGGGGTCGGCACCGATAGCAAGAGCATCGTCGGGCCGGCCACGTGTCAGCCCCAGCGCAGAACCCGAGAGCGTGCGCGCTCAGCCCGCCCGACGCCGCCGGGCGACCTCGGCCAGCACGACCCCCGTCGCCACGGACGCGTTCAGCGACTCCACCGCCCGCACCATCGGGATCGACACCGTGACGTCACACACTGTCCGGGTCAGCCGCGACAACCCTCGGCCCTCGGAGCCCACCACGATGACCAGCGGCGAGGTGGCCAGCTCGAAGTCGTCGGTGTCCACCGTTCCGTCGGCGTCCAGTCCCGCGATCATCAGGCCCTTCGCCGCGTAGTCCTTCAGCGTGCGCACCAGGTTCGTGCACCGTGCCACCCGAATCCGCGCGGCTGTGCCCGCGGACGTTCGCCAGGCGGACGCCGTCATCCCCGCACTGCGTCGTTCCGGCACCACCACGCCGTGCGCGCCGAACGCCGCCGCGGACCGGACGATCGCGCCGAGGTTCCGCGGATCGGTGACCCCGTCGACCGCCACGATCAACGCCGCCCGGCCGGAGTCGGCGGCCCTGGCCAACAGGTCCTCCGGATGCGCGTACTGGTACGGCGGCACGGTCAGCGCCAGCCCCTGGTGCACGGCGTTGCCGGTGAGCCGGTCGAGTTCGGGTCGCGAGACTTCCAGCAGGGCGATGCCGCGATCGGCGACCGCGGCGACGGCCTCGGACACCCTCTCGTCGGAGGCCAGCCCGGAGGCCACATACAGCGCCGTGGCCGGCACTCCGGCGCGCAGCGCCTCGACCACCGGATTCCGGCCGACCACGGTCTCGGGCAGCGCGGCCGGCCCGCGGGAACCGCGGCCACCACGCCCGGTGGTCCCGCCGGAGCCCTGCTTTCCGCTGCCGGTACCAACTCCCTTGCCACCGCTCTTGCCAGCACCCTTGCCAGCACCCTTGGCTGAACTCCTGCCAGCGCCGCCGGCGTCCCGACTGACAGCAAGGCGCGCCGAATGACCGGTGCGGTTCTCCGCCGGCGGTGTCGGGCCCTTGCCGCGCAGACCCCGGCGGGCCTGACCACCGGAACCGACGACGGGACCCTTCTTGGTGCCCGGTTTGCGCATGGCACCGCGCCGCTGGGAATTACCAGCCATCACGAACTCCTTCTCTCCAACAAATATCGACACCATCCGCGGTGCGACTGGCCCTTGCACGGGGCCGGCGCCGACACCGCTCAGCGTTCACCGGCCACGGACCAGACCGGCCCGTCCTTGGTGTCCTCGATGACAAAACCCGCCGCCGCCAGGCGATCCCGGATCGCATCGGCGGTCGCGAAGTCGCGAGCGGCGCGGGCCCTGGCGCGTTCCTCCAGCAGCGCGGTGATCAACGCCCCGGTGGCGCTCATCAGTCGCCGGTCGCCACCGGTCGTGTTCCAGGGCGCCACGAACGGATCCACGCCCAGCACCGAGACCATCGCCCGCACCGAGGACGCCAGCGCCGCCGCCTTGTCCGCGTCCCCGGCGGTCAGCGCGGCATTGCCCGCTCTGACCTGTTCGTGCACCACCGCCAGCGCCCGCGGCACCGCGAGGTCGTCGTCCATGGCTTTGCGGAAACCGTCAGGTACCGCGCCGATCTCCACGGGTCCGACGCGATCCGAGACCCGGGTCAGGAACGCCTCGATCCGGTCGTAGGCCTTCCAGGCGTCGTCCAGCGCCTCCGCGGAGTACTCGATGGACGACCGGTAATGCACGCTGATCAGGTAATACCGCAGCGCGACCGGCCGGGTGTGCTTGGTGATCTCCGGCACGGACAGGATGTTGCCCAGCGACTTGGACATCTTCTCGCCGCTCATGGTCACCCAGTGGGAGTGCATCCAGTACCGCGCGAACCCCTCGCCGATGCCGTGCGACTGCGCGGCCTCGTTCTCGTGGTGCGGGAAGATCAGGTCGAGGCCGCCGCCGTGGATGTCGAACTGGTCGCCGAGATAGGTGCGGGCCATCGCCGAACACTCGATGTGCCAGCCCGGGCGGCCCGATCCCCACGGCGACGGCCAGGACGGCTCGTCGGGCTTCGCGGCCTTCCACATGGTGAAGTCGGCCGGGTCCTTCTTGCTGAGCCCGAAGGTCTCGCCCTGCACCATCTCGTCGAGCCGCTGCCCGGACAGGAATCCGTAATCGGGCTGGGTCCGCACGGCGAAATAGACGTCTCCGTCGATCGCGTAGGCGTGACCCTTCTCGATCAGGCCGGTGATCATCTCGATGATCTGCGGGATGTGCCCGGTCGCCCTGGGTTCGATGGACGGCCGGAGGCAGCCGAGAACGTCATAGGCGTCAGAGAAACTGCGCTCGTGGGTGGCCGCCCACTCCCACCACGGCCGCCCCGCTTCTGCCGCCTTGGCCAGGATCTTGTCGTCGATGTCGGTGACGTTCCGGACGTGCAGCACCTCGTTGCCGTTGAACTCCAACCAGCGCCGCAGCACGTCGTAGACGATCCCGGCGCCGCGCAGGTGACCGATGTGCGGGTGCCACTGCACCGTCGCGCCGCAGTTGTACAGCGTGACGACGCCTGGACGCTGCGGCTCGAACGGTCGCACGGTCCGGGTCGCGGTGTCATAGAGCTGCAAGGCCACCCGCCGATGGTACGGGGCCGCGACCAGCGCAGCTGCTGCACCAAACACACCACCGGGCATCGCACCGGTACTAGTACGAAGGTCCGATGGCGTCACCTACCGCCGACAAGGGAGAACTGGAGGTACACAGCAGGAACTACGAGAGGAACCGACATGAAGCGCATCATGATCGTCACGGCGGCGGCAGTACTGGCGGCCGTTCCGGCCGCGCTCGGCCTGGTCGGAAACGCATCGTTCGGAGAGAGTGTCCCGGTCCGGGTGCCTTCGCAAGCCGCGACCGTCGACGACCACGGCACCGACCTGACGACGGCGAGCCCGACGACGACGGCTACCACAGCGAGCACCACAGCCAGCACCGAGACCGGCGACGACCACGGCCGGGACCGGACCTCCGGCGGGGCTGAGCCGGGGGACGACCACGGCGGTGACCGCGCGGCCGGGGACACCGAGGCCGAGCACCACCACGGCAGTCAGAACGCGAGCGCGACCAGCCAGGCCGAGGACAGCAGCGGGCCCTCTCACGAAGCCGAGCCGGGCGATGACAACAGCGGCGGCGGATCGATCAACAGCGGCGGCGGCGACCCCAGCGGGGCGCCTACCACCGCCGGCGCAGACGACAATGGCGCCAACAGTGGCAGCAGCGGCGGCGGTAGCGGTGGAGGCAGCGGTCATGGTGGCAGCGGTCCCGGCGGCAGCAGTGGAGGCGGAAAGGATGACGGTGCCGGTCATTCATGAGCGAACCTGACGACGACGAAAGCCCGCGGTGGATTCCGGTCGCCGCGGGCAGTTCGTCGCGTCCGGAGGCACCGGTCCGCGTGCCGCGGGTGTTCGTCCAGGTCATCGCCGGCGCGATTGTGGTGATCATCGCAGTGGCCCTGGTCGGCATTGCGGCCGCGCGGCGACTGGCGGAGGCCGAGGCCGTGAACGACGCCGCGAAGACCGCCGACCTGCTCGCCGACACGGTGGTGCAACCCACGCTGGACGACGGCATCGTCACCGGCGATCCGGCGGTGCTGGCCGCCGTGGACAAGGTCGTCCGTGACCAGGTGTTGAACCCCTCCTCGATCGTCCGGGTGAAGATCTGGAACCCGGACGGTCGCATCCTCTACTCCGACGAACCGCGGTTGATCGGGCAGAGCTTCCCTCTCGGCGAGGAGGAGCAGGACGTCTTCACCGACCCGCAGACCAGGGCGGACGTCTCGGACCTGCAGGCCCCTGAGAATCAGTTCGAGCGGGACAGCGGGAAGCTGCTGGAGGCCTACCGCCCGGTCTGGACGCATTCGGGCACTCCGCTGCTGTTCGAGACCTACTTCAGGTACGACGAGGTGACCGCCCGGAGCGGGCAGCTCTGGCGCGGGTTCGCCGGAGTCACGCTGAGCAGCATCCTGCTGCTCGTGGTCCTCCTGGTCCCGGTGCTGTGGCGGCTGCTGGACCGGCTCAAGCGCGCTCAGGGCCAGCGTGAGGCGCTGCTGCAACGGTCCGTCGACGCCTCCACGCAGGAACGCCGGCGGATCGCCGGAGCGCTGCACGACGGGGTGGTCCAGGACCTGGTCGCGACCTCGTTCCGGGTGACGGGCTCGGCGGAGCGTGCGGAGTCCGTCGGTCAGCCCGCGCTCGCCCAGGAACTGCGCGGCGCGGCCGGGACGGTGCGGACCAGCATCGGTGGCCTTCGCTCGCTGCTGGTCGACATCTATCCCCCCAATCTGGCCGTCTCCGGGTTGACGCCCGCTCTGGAGGACCTGGTATCGAGCGTCCGCTCTCGTGGGATCGCCGTCACGCTCGACCTACCCGCGGACACCGGCCTCGATCCGGCCGGCGAGCGGCTCGTCTTCCTGGTGGCCCAGGAGTGCCTGGGCAATGTCGCCCGCCACTCCGAGGCCTCCAGCGTCGTCGTCCGGCTGGCGCACGAGGACGGATACGCGGTGCTGGACATCGGCGACGACGGAATCGGCTTCGACGCGGGTCAGGCGATCGCGCATCCGCCCGAGGGGCATTTCGGCCTACGGGTGCTCGGCGACGTCGCAAGTGAGGCGGGAGCGGAGCTGTGGCTTGCCAGCGCGCCGGGGGAGGGCACCCAATGGCGGCTGCGGGTACCACGGTGACCGGAGAACACGGAAGGATCGGTGGCCGCGGCGAGAGGGTGGCAGCGTACCGCCACGGACGACGGTCGAGTGAGGAAGCCAGGACAGGAGTACGCACGCGATGACCCGAGTTCTGCTGGTCGACGATCACCCGCTGGTGCGGGCCGGTCTGGCGACGCTCATCGCGTCGACCGACGACCTGGACCTGATCGGTGAGGCCGCCGGCGGCGAACAGGCCGTGTCCATGACCACCGAGCACGAACCCGACGTGGTGTTGATGGACCTGTCGATGCCCGGGATCGACGGGGTGGAGGCCACCCGGCGCGTGCTGGCGCTGCGCCCGCAGACCTACGTCGTGGTGCTGACGTCGTTCCAGGACCAGGCTCGGGTCGCCGAGGCGTTGGCCGCCGGGGCCGTCGGCTACCTGCTGAAGGACTGCGATCCACGAGACGTGTTGTCGGCCATCAGGTCAGCCGCGCAGGGCCATGCTCCGCTTGATCCGCGGGTGGCGCGAGCATTGCTGCCGTCGACCACGCCGAAGGTCGGCGACGGGCTGAGCGTCCGGGAAACCCAGGTGCTCCGACTGGTGGCGAAGGGCCTGCCCAACAAGCAGATCGGCCGAACACTGGGCATCACCGAGCGGACGGTGAAGGTTCACGTCGGGCACCTGTTCCGGCGGATCGGCGTGGCGGACCGCACCAGCGCCGCGATGTGGGCCCGCGACAACCTGCCCCCTGAACCCACCGAAAGCGGTTGATCGCCGGGTCCGACGCCGGGCTGACGCGGTCCTGACCTCTTGCTCGCGGCCACGATTCGTGCAGACTGCCCGCGGCGACGATTCGTGCAGGGTGTCCGCGGGTGCGCGACCGTCGCCAGCAGACGGGTCATGCGCAGAAACCGGAACCGCGGGACGCAAACCTCTTGGCCTTTGAGCATGCGCAGAAACCCGCCGGGGGCCGCGGTCCGAGATTCGAATACCAGCGATATCGCCAACCGCCAAGCGCGCATGAACCGCGCGGGCCCGCCGGAACAACCGCCGAATCGAAAGTCATTGCGTCGGAAAACACCGGGCGACATCCTGGCCGCCGCACGGGCCGGCCGAATGGCGCGAGCACAGAACGTCGCACAGCGCTCTGGTGGTGGATTTGTGATCGGATGCCGCCGGCCTGGGCAGGAACGTCACCCCAAAGAATCCCCTAACATCCTTTCGTGGCGGACCACGACACACCATGGGTGAATTGGCACCCGATGGTCGGGATATCTCCACGATAGTGGCCGGCGGGTGTGGGCCGGGATATCGCCAACGCTCGCATTGATCTGGTCGATTGCCGGCCAAGGTCCCGGGGCAGCGCACGAAAAACCCGGCATGCGGGTGCAGGCCGGGTTTCCGACAATCAATTCGCGGTCAACGACTTCCGACAGCCGACAGAACGGCGTCGGGTAGGTATCAGCTGACCGCGGCGTGGTACTTCTCGACGACATCCGACGGAACGC
>JBBQJM010000242.1:0-6592 GCA_038325895.1 Mycobacteriales bacterium | reverse complement strand
GCCAGCACGGTGTCGACACCGACGATGCGACCGATCATTTCGGCGATGTCGGCGCGGTCGCCGGTGACCAGCACGACTCGAGTGATCCCCGATTCGCGGAGCGCGCGGACCATCCGGGGGGCGTCCGGTCGGATCGCGTCCTGCAACAGGAACGCGCCGGCGGGCCGGTCGTCGACGGCGACGAAGACCGTCAGCGACCCATCCAGGTCGGCGCGGCGGCGAACCTGTCGCACCCACAGCGGGGTGGTGCCGCCGACGATCCACGCCGCCTTGCCGATCTTGACGCGATGCTCACCGACGGTGCCTTCCAGGCCGTAGCCGTGGACCTCGTCGACGTCGTGGGGCATCTGCAGCGCCAGGCCGCGGCGGGTGCCGGCGGTGACGATCGCTCCGGCCAACACATGCGCGGACACCTGGTCCAGAGAGGCGGCCAATCGCAGCACTTCGTCGGCGTCGAAGTCCGCGCCGGCGGTGACCACGTCGGCCACGACCGGGTGCCCCTGGGTCAACGTGCCGGTCTTGTCGAACAGCATCACCTGCCCGCCGGCGAGGCGTTCCAGCGCGCTTCCGCCCTTGATGACGACGCCCAGGTGGGCCGCGCGGGACAGCCCGGACATGATCGCGATCGGGGCGGCGAGCAGCAGCGGGCACGGTGTCGCAACGACCAGCACGGCGACAGCCAGCACCGGGTCACCGCTGAGCGCCCACGCCGCTCCCGCGACGACCAGGGTGAGTGGCACGAACAGGATGGCGAACCGGTCGGCGATCCGTACGAACGGCGCCGAGGAGGCCTGCGCCTGTTCGACCAGGCGCACGACCCCGGCGTAAGTGGACGCGGCGGCCGCGGCCGTCGCCAGCAAGTCGATAGGCTGCCCGGCGTTGACGACCCCGCTGCGCACGTCATCACCGGTGATCCGCTCCACCGGGAGCGGTTCCCCGGTGAGCGCGGACTCGTCCAGGACGGCGGGCGAGAGCAGCCGTCCGTCCACCGGGACGATCTCCCCGGTGCCGACCAGCAGCCGGTCGCCGACCGCGACGTCATCCACCGGGACCTCGACCACCCCGCTGTCGATGTGGCGGCGAGCGGTTCGCGGGGCCCGCTGAACCAGCAGGCTCAACTCCCGGCGCGCCCGCGCCGCCGCCCGGGCCTCCAGCAACTGGCCGCTGGAGAGCATCACCGTGATCATCGCCCCGGCGAACGGTTCGTTCACCACCAGAGCCCCGGCCAACGCGAGGACCGCGATGACATCGACGCTCAACTGGCCGCCGCGGATCGACGCCACCATCCAGCCGATCGAGAACACCAGGCCCAGCACGGTGCCGGCGATCCAGAGCCCGCTCGCCGCGGTCGGCGCGGACAGCAACCACGCCGCGCCGCCGGCGAGCAGCAGCACCGTGGACACGGCGAACAGGCCCCGCTCCTTGTTCTCACCCAACCAGGTCACAGTGGTCGATGCCTCCGATCAACTTCCGGTGCACAGAGCGCGCCCGGCACCGTGGCGCAGAGACCACGCTTGACGTCGATGCCGACCAGCGCTGCCGCGGTGAGACGGGTGGCTATGCTCGGCCCGGCGCGGGCAGAGGGCCCGGACCCGGCCATGGAACGATGCGCGCACGATCCACCTCCGGCCCCACGAGTGTGGTCGCGGCGGCGATCGCCCGGCAGGGGCGAAGGTCCCCTCCCCAATGCCGGCTTCGCCGACGGCGACCGGTGAACCACGTAGATCCCACTACGTCATCCTCGGGGGTCCACGGCCGGTGGAGCACCTCGAGGGTTGCCGCGGCGTCCTGGTCGGTCAGCGGCACGACGTGGCGGTGGATCCGCAGGGTGGTGGCGGCGTCGCGGTGCCCAAGTCGGTGTTGGGCCTGCAGGGGCTCGCCCTTGGGACACCAAGGTTCTGGCCACGGTCTGTCGGAGGCGGTGGAGGGTGACGTCGGGATGGCGCCGCGTTGCCGCCATTGGGTCGTGGTGGGCCCTCGGTCACGCAGCGGAGGGTGCCCCGTGGCAGTGCTTCCATTTGCGGCCGTTCCCGCAGGTGCAGGGATCATTGCGGAGACGGCGAGAATCGGCGCGTTCGTAGGCTGCCATCAGCTCGGCGGGTGCCCGGTCCTGGCGCAGCAGACTCACCATGGCCTGCATGGGTTCTCGGATGTGACGGAAGAAAGACTGGTAGCCCGGACACAGGTAGTGCTGACCGGGTTCGCCGTACGGGGAGGTCGCGAACCGGTCCTTGGGGCAGCCGCCGTTGCACGCCACCTGCACATCGCAGTTCCGGCAGAACCGGGTGAGGGTGTCGCGCTTGTCCAGCCCGAACTTGCGCTGCTGCGGCAACGCGACCAAATCCAGCAGCCGCTTTTCCTTGATGTTGCCCAGCAGGTAGCCGGGTTCCACGTAGTGGTCGCAGGAATACACGTCGCCGTTGTGTTCCAGCGCTATTTGCTGGCCGCAGGTTTCCGCGTGAATGCACATGGCGCCGGGCTCGCCGTACCAATTGGCCAGCGCGGTGTCGAACATCTGCACGTACACGGTGCCGATGTCGTGCCGTACCCATTCCTCGAACACATCGATCATGAACCGGCCGTACTGCTCGGGCCCGACCGAGCGGTGGGTGACCAGCGACCCGTCCTGCAGGTACAGCGGGCGGCCGTGCACATGGCTGCCCCACCCGGCGTCCGCGATCGGCAGCGTTTCCGGGGTAGCCCGTTCGATGATCGGGATGTACTGGATGAAGGTGGCACCCAGGCCGTCCCGCAGGTACCGGTAGACCTCCCGGCCGTGATCACCGTTGGCGGCGTGAATGGTGGTCAGCACATTCCAGTCCACCTCGTGCCGTTTCAGCACGTCCAGGCCGCGGAGCACCCGGCCCGATGTGGGTTTGCCGCCCTTGTCCACCCGGTACGCGTCGTGCATCTCCGGCGGCCCGTCGATGGAGATGCCGACCAGGAAGGCGTTCTCCTTCAGGAACTCCCCCCACTCGTCGGTCAGCAGGGTGCCGTTGGTTTGCATCGTGTTCAGGATGCGTTGCCCCGGCCGGGCAAAGCGGCGCTGCAGCTCGATCGAGCGGCGGAAGAAGTCCAGACCCATCATCGTCGGTTCGCCACCCTGCCAGGCCACCATCACCTCCGGTGCCCGGGCGTGCGCCTCCAACAGCTGCCGGATGTAGGTCTCCTGCAGGTCCTGCGCCATCCGGAACCGGCTGCCCGGGTACAGCATCTCCTTGGACAGGAAGAAGCAGTACTCACAATCCAGGTTGCACGTCGCGCCCGTCGGCTTCGCCATCAAATGGAACGCCAGTGGTGCACCGGGCACGGTCGGCACCGACCCCAGCGGTAGCGGGTCGACGGGCACGCCGATTCCCTTCGTCTGGACTGACGGGCATTGACAGCCGGGTGAGCCGGCGTGGGTGACACCGACCCGGACTGACCGCGCCGGTGCCGCGGGGCCGTTACTGCCTGGCCATGTGCACCCGGAGTTCGGCTTCGGGGTCGATGATGAGGTCGCCGCTGACGTCGATGGTGACGTGGTCGATGTGGCCGGTGAACTTGAACGGGCTGGGGTAATCGGGGGTGATCGGCGATCCCGGGTTCGATCCGCAGGTGAGGACTCCGGGGTTGAGCGCGAACGGGGTGGTGACCGGTGCTTCGGCGGCGCCGACCATGGCGCCGTCGACATACAGCTGCAGCCGCC
This sequence comes from Mycobacteriales bacterium, assembly GCA_038325895.1. Lineage (GTDB taxonomy): Bacteria > Actinomycetota > Actinomycetes > Mycobacteriales > Nakamurellaceae > Nakamurella. The sequence goes on along the minus strand of JBBQJM010000242.1, from coordinate 2,904 downwards.
CCGGTGCGCCCTTCCCGGCGGCGAAATCGGGTTGGCCGGTGGGTTCGAATTCGAACCGCAGGGTGTGTTTTCCGGTCGGCACCGGCGTTTCGGATCGCACGCCGTACAGGCCGCGGCCCACGTAGTTGTGCACGTACCGCAGGGTGCCGTCCTTGACGTACAAGGAGTAGCCGCCGGCGGCGGTGCCCTGGCAGAGCAGCACACCTTCGGCGCCGGACTCCGGGATGTCGACCTCGGCGGTGATGGCGTGCGGCCGGTTGAGCACCCGCGGACCGGCGAAGAACGGGATGGACTGGGTGTCCGGGTAGTAGCGGTACTGCGGACGCTGCGGGGCGACGAGTGGTTTCTCGGCGGCCATGCGGGCCAGCCCGCTGCCGTCGATGGGCAGCACCCCGTATTTGCCGGCCTCCACGTACCAGGTGCCGATCAACGCGATCAGCCGGTCCCGGTGCTCGTCGGCGACGTTGTGGTTCTCCGCGAAGTCCTCCTCGACGTGGTAGAGCTCCCAAGCCTGCGCGTCCAGTTCGGACAGCTTGTCGGCGCTGATCGGCTGCCCGAACCCGAAACCGGCCTCGGCGAACGACGGTCCCGGCCACGGGCACACCGCCCGCCACCCGTCGTGGTAGATCGCCCGGTGTCCCAGCATCTCGAAATACTGTGTGCGCCGAAGGCTTTCGGCGTGGTCGTCGTCCAGGGTGGGGGCGAAACTGACGCCGTGGAACGGCGCCTGGGTGACCCCGCGGATCGCCTTGGGCGGTGTGATGTCCAGCAGGTCCAGGATGGTGGGCACCATGTCCACGATGTGCGCGTACTGCCCGCGGACTTGGCCCTTGGCCGTGAGCCGCTGCGGCCAGCTGACCAGGAATGGGTCGCTGACCCCGCCCCGGTAGGTTTCCCGCTTCCACCGCCGGAACGGGGTGTTCCCGGCCCACGTCCATCCCCACGGGTAGTGGTTGAAGTGGTTTGGGCCGCCGAGCTCGTCGATGGCCTTGAGGCTGTCGGCGAGCGGTTCCTGGGCGTTGTTGAAGAACTGCGCTTCGTTGGTGGTTCCGGTGGGGCCGCCCTCGGCGCTGGCGCCGTTGTCGGAGACCACCATGATCAGTGTGTTGTCCAGCTTGCCCAGCTCGCGCAGGAAGTCCAGCAGTCGGCCGAGGTGGTGGTCGGTGTGGCTGAGGAACCCGGCGAATACCTCCATCATCCTGGCGTATAACCGCTTCGCGTCGGCCGGCAACGACTCCCAGTCCGGGACGTCCGGGTCGTGCCGGGACAGCTCGGCGTCCGCCGGGACGATGCCCAGCTTCTTCTGCCGGTCGAAAACCAACTCCCGGTAGGCATCCCACCCGCCGTCGAATTTCCCGGCGTACTTGTCGGCCCATTCCGCCGGGACGTGATGGGGGGCGTGGGTGGCGCCGAAACACAGGTGCAGGTAGAACGGCTTGTCGGGGTCGACCTGCTGGGCATCGGCGATGAACCCGATCGACTTGTCGATCAGGTCCTCGGTGAGGTGGTAGCCCTGTTCCGGAGTCCTGGGCGGTTCGACCTGGTGGTTGTCGTAGACCAGGTCGGGGTACCACTGGCTGGTGTCGCCGCCGAGGAATCCGTAGAACCGTTGGAACCCGCGGCCCATCGGCCACCGGTCGTACGGTCCGACCGCGGTCTCCTCGTTGCTCGGCGTGAGATGCCACTTGCCGACCATGTAGGTGTTGTAGCCGTTCTCCAACAGGATTTCGGAGAGGTAGCCGTTCTCCATCGGCACCACCCCGTCGTACCCGGGGAAGCCGGAGGCGAGCTCGGTGATGGCGGCCATCCCGTTGGCGTGATGGTTGCGACCGGTGATGATGCACGAGCGCCTCGGCGAGCACAGCGCCGTGGTGTGCATGTTGTTGTAGCGCAACCCGTCCGCGGCGATCCCGTCGAACGTCGGCGTCTCGATGGGGCTGCCGTAACAGCCGAGCTGACCGAACCCGGTGTCGTCCAACACGATGGTCAACACATTCGGCGCACCCGCGACCGCCCTCACCTGAGCCGGCCACGCCGGGGAAGACTCGTCTGTGGTGCGGCCGATCACCCCGGGAAACGAGTCGCCGGCGGGGTATTCGATGATCGGCATCTTCGTCTCCATCAACTCAGGAAAAGTGCGGTTCGGTGTCGGCAGAGGACGCCGGTGGGTGTTCCCGACGGTAGTCCGACGGGCGCGGGCCGCGCGTCATCCGACCAGGATGAGGCGGCTCGGTGCGTGCCCGGATGACGCTTTTCCTCGAACAAGGGAAAGGAGAACGGGCCAGCGCTGTTTCCCTCGCCCACGAGCGTTCGATGCCTCCGTCACCGTCCGCTCGCGGACAGCCCGGGTCTTCTATCGACGGTCCCGTCGGTCGTCGCGGCGGTCGCCACGGTCGTCCTCGCGGTCGTCGCGGCGGTCGCCTCTCCGGCGCACCCCGTGGGCAAAGACAGCGGTGGTCGCGACCACCGCGGTGGTGCGACCGACCGGCCCCAACACACCACGCCGGCCCGCCCGTCCTGCTCGTAACATGTCAGACTCCTTGCTCGACGTCGGCCAGTTCTTCTTCGGCGATTTCTTCTTCCAGTGCCCCCAGCAGTGCTTGCACCGGGATCCGCCCGTTCGCGACCAGTTGCCCGCCGGCGCGGCGGACGGCAGAGGCGAATGGTGCCGCCCAGAGGTTCTCGTAGACCAGTTCCATCTCGCGGAGCTCGCCCAGCGCGCCGGGATCGGTGTCCCCGAACTCGAACGCCTCGAAGCTGCCGTCGTCGTCCTTTCTGATCAGCACCAGGTCCAGCACCCGGACGATCCCGCGGCGCACGAGATCAGACAACTCCGGCAGGATCTCGCCGGTGAATTCACTTCCAGGGAACTCGACCACCAGGTAGTCGACAGGTCCCAGTTCG
>JBBQJM010000241.1:0-6603 GCA_038325895.1 Mycobacteriales bacterium | reverse complement strand
TTCACCACCACCATGACGGTGCCCTCGCTCATCGGCCTGCTTCACCTCGGTGATCAGGTCCGCCAAGGTCTCGCTGCCGCCGCCGTGGTGGGTTTCACGCTGGAGGTGGGCGGCGCGATCGGCGCGGCCTAGCATGCATCCGGCGGTCAGCGCCCGAGGTCTTCGGTCGCCGCGGCAGAATTCCCTGGCCAGACCCGAACAGGGGCCAGAGTCCGACACCACGCCACGTCCGCGCGAGATTGATCACCCTGTGCATTTTTCGGCAAACCCCTGGCGTGCCGGCCGTCACCGTCGTGGAGGCGGGCGCGGTAGTGTTGAAAGCAGGTGAGGAAATTTCGCAAGCCGGCGCCAGGGCCGGCTTCGTTCTTGCCTGAAGTGTGATGTGCGCCATGACCGTGAAGCCGGGATTGGCGCGGCGGTTGAGGTGGCGCGGTCTGAATTCACCATCCGTCCGATTCACCACCTTCACACCACCACGTTCACATCACCACGACGTTGCCGCGCTGGCACTCGAATCGTCGGCGCGCGTCATCCTTGTCTGTCACTGACGACCGACAAGTCCCGCCACCAAGAGGAAACAACATGAGCCAGACCTACAGCCAGCGCATCACTTCCGTCGAACAGGCTCTCGCCGACCTGAAGGTCGTACCCCGCAAGGGCATGAGCCTGGCCGACGTGGCCGTCAAGATCCTTGCCGCCCTGGACCGGGTCAGCGAAAACGTCCGGTAGAGATCGCAGCTCAACCCCGATCTGCACGTCGCCTGACGGGTCGCGCACGCCGATCCGGTTCCGACCACGAACCGAGAGGCTTCCCATTAGAATGACTACCCCGATTTCTGCTGTGCCGATTCCAGGGCCGATTCCTGAGGTGCCAATTTCCCTTGGACTGGCGGTCGTGCACGCCCGTTCCGGCGCCGCGGTGCCCGCCACCAACGGTGGAACTAACTCATGACCCGCGACACCCCCGGAAACGTGGATCTGCAACACGCGGTGACCGCCGCGCTGGAACGGTCGGATGGTCTGGAAACCACGCTGACCGTTTCCGCACACGAGGGCGTGGTGACGCTCGCCGGATCCGTTGACGACGAGAGCAACGTCGTTGCCCAGGACATCGCCGAAAATGTGCCGGGGGTGACCGGGGTGGCGGTCGAGATCGCGCTGCGGCGCCCACGCGATGAGGAAGCCGGCTGATCCGGTCGCGCTTGCCGACTACCGGGCAATCCTCTTCGGGCCTATCTTTCCTTGCGTCTCCCTTGCGAAGACACGCTCTGTGCCGATCGCGCGTGCACCGCTCTCACATCGACCGATCCCTCGAACACCGATCTGCTCAGGCGATTTCCTCTGCCACGACCAGCATCGTCTGCAGCGTGGGTCCGCCGAACGACGTCACCATGGCCACGTCGGAGGCATCCCGGCCCCGCCCGATGAGGATTCGGCCCTTGCGGCGAACGTTGTTCCGCGGATCGAACGTCCACCACCGGTCACCCAGCCACACTTCCATCCACGCGGCGAAATCCATCGGCGCCGGGTCGAACGGGACGTCCATGTCGGGCAGGTAGCCGAAGACGTACCTGGCCGGGATGTTCATCGCCCGGCAGAAGGTGATCGCCAGGTGGGTGAAATCCCGGCAGACGCCGAACCCGGACAGGTTGACGTCCACCGCCGTCGAGGTGGGGGAGCTGCTGCCGTAGGCGAACTGCAGGTGGCTATTGACGTGCTGGCAGATCGCCTGAACCCGGCTGTAGCCGGTCGGCAGATGGCTGAACCTGCTCCAGGCCTCGGTGCCGAGCATGTCGGGCAGGCAGAACCGGCTCGGCATCGTGTAGACGATCACGTCGTCGGGCAGCTCGTGCGGTGGCAGCTCTGGCGCCGACTCGTCGGCGTCCTCGGCCGCGTCGGGTACCCGGGCGACCGCGCCGTACCGGATCTCGGAGCGCCCCGGCGGCAGCACCATCCGCTCGCAGCGGTTGCCGTAGAGGTCCCGGTACTCGTGCGAATTCAGCTCCGGTTTGATCGACCACTCCTCGCCACTGATCGCCACCCCGTCCGTACCCAGCGGAGTCACCTGGAAGATCGTGGACGTCGCCACCTCCGCTTCGTAGACGAATTCGCAGCCGATTCGCACGTCTCTGGTGGCCAACGCCAGCCCCTCCCGTCGGTGCACGATGCCGGCACCCGGCCGGCGCCACGGCGCGGCTCCCGTGCGACCCCGCAGACTCTAGCGAGGCTGTGTGCCGAACGTATTTCGGCGTGGTGTGCGCGGCTGGCGGCAACCCGCCGCCCAGCGGACCAAGTGTCCATACCCGCTGTGGAACCGTCCCAAACGCGCCGCGCGGCAGAAGTGGGTCATCGCACAAATGGACATTTCGGCTGCGCGACAGGCTACTGTAGGGGAGTTCAACGGTGCCGGGCGCCCGCCGAAGCGCGCCAGCCGCTTCTTTGGCCGCGCCGAGTTCCCCGCAGATCGCGCCGTGATACACGCTTTCGCCGCGACCGCCACGCCCGCGTGAGGTGTCGCCAGAAATACGGCGGCACCGCCCTTGTGGAAGGTAATCGCCGTGACAATGCGCTTTGGTTTTGTGAGCACGTACCCGCCGACCCAGTGTGGTCTGGCGACCTTCACCTTGTCTCTGATGACGGCCATGATCGATCGGCAGGATAGCGCCGGATATAGCGACACCGCTTCCGTGATCCGGCTGCTGGAATTCCCGGGACGCCCGCGCGGATTCAACGATCCGGCGGCCGAGGTCGTCGGATCCATGGTCGCCGGCGATCCGCGGGGACCGGCCGCGGCGGCGATGCTGCTCAGCAGCTGCGACGTCGTCATCATCCAGCACGAATACGGCATCTTCGGCGGCCGGGACGGTGACGAGGTGCTGAGCCTGCTCACCGAGCTCCGGGTGCCCTCGATCGTCGTGCTGCACACGGTGCTCACCACGCCCAGCGACCATCAGCGTCAAGTGCTGGAATCCGTGGTCCGGCTGGCCTCCGCCGCCGTCACCATGACCAGCACCGCACGCGACCGACTCGTCGCCGGCTATCGCATCGACCCCGGCAAGGTGCAGGTGATCCCACACGGCTCCGCGGATATCGCCGGCCGGTCCGACCACGTCGACGGCACCGCGCGGCCGGTCGTGCTGACCTGGGGCCTCATCGGGCCGGGCAAGGGAATCGAGTGGGGGATCGAAGCGATGAGCAGGCTCCGCGACCTGCATCCCGAACCGCAGTACGTGGTCGCCGGGCAGACCCATCCGAAGGTGCGCGAAACGGCTGGCGAGGCCTACCGGGACTGCCTGAGCGACCGCATTCATCGCCTCGGGCTGGAATCGGCGGTGCAACTGGATGGCCGCTACCGCAACAATTCCGACCTCGCCGCACTCGTCCGATCCGCGTCGATCGTGCTGCTGCCCTACGACTCCACGGAACAGGTCACCTCGGGTGTGCTCATCGAAGCCGTTGCCGCCCAACGGCCGGTGGTCGCCACCCGCTTCCCGCACGCCGTGGAGCTGCTCGCGGAGGGCGCCGGAATCCTTGTCCCGCAGCGTGACCCGGCCGCCATGGCGGACGCGTTACGGGCGGTGCTGACCACCGACGGCCTGGCCGCGACGATGAGCAGAGCTGGGGCCGCGAAGACCGCGGAGTTGTTGTGGCCGGCCGTCGCACAGCGGTACCGGGATCTCGCCGCCGATCTCATCCGGGCAGAGATGGCGGCGTGACCACGGCGCTGCCGACCCGTTCCGACCTCCAGCACCTGAGCCGGTTGACCGATTCTCACGGCCTGTTCGAGCACGCCCTGCTGGACGTCCCGCGGCCTGAGCACGGCTATTGCGTCGACGACGTGGCGCGGGCGCTGATCGTGGTCTGCCGGCAAGACGTCGCCGACACCGAGGTCCTGGATCTGTGCCGGCACTATCTGAACTTCACCCTCGCAGCAATCCAGCCGGATGGCTTGTGCCACAACAGAATGAACGCCTCGGGTCGCTGGACGGACACCCCCGGCACCGGTGACTGGTGGGGTAGGGCGCTCTGGGCTCTCGGCATTGCCTCCGTGCATGCGCCGACCGCGCTGCTGCGGCGTCAGGCACTGCAGGGATTCCACCTCGCTGCGCGGGCCAGATCCGTTGATCTGCGGGCGATGACGTTCGCCGCGCTGGGTGCCGGCGAGTTGCTGCTGCACGACCCGCGACAGACCGCGGCTCGCTCACTGTTGCAGGACGTGCGACCCCTGGTGATGCGCGCCGGCTCGGTGACCGACGATCCCGGTTGGCGCTGGATCGAACCCCGGCTGCGGTACGGCAACGGATCGGTCGTCGAGGCCGTGCTGCTGATCGGCGCCGCCATGCCGGACAGCGCCGCCGCTGCCCGCGGTCTGGAGTTGCTCGATTTCCTGGTCGGCATAGAGGTCAGCGCGGGGCGCTATTCGGTCACCCCGGTTTCCGGCCGGGGACCGAACGACATCGGTCCGTCCTTCGACCAGCAACCGATCGAGGTCGCGGCGCTCGCCGACGCGTGCGCCCGGGCGTGGCAGATCACCGGTGATTCGCGTTGGCGCGACGAGGTCGCCCGTGCCTGGGCGTGGTTCGAGGGTCACAACGACGGCGACGTACTGATGTTCGATCCACTGACGGGCGCGGGCTACGACGGCCTGCACGCCGACGGACGCAACCTCAACCAGGGCGCGGAGTCCACGTTGGCCATGCTGTCCACCGCTCAACACGCACAGCGGCTGTTGCCCGGCGGGGTAGCGTAGTGAACGGTGACTAACGCTGGGGGCTAACGCTAGGGAGCTGCTGGTGCCGGACTCGGTGAACCGCATCATGCTGCACGGCTACGAATTGTCCTATGTCGATGTCGGTCAGGGCGCCGCCGTCGTGTTCGTGCACGGCCTGATGAGTTCACACCGCACCTGGGGCACCCAGCTCGAGCGGCTGGCTCGCCGGCACCGGGTGGTCGCCCCGGACCTGTTCGGGCACGGCGACTCCGACAAGCCGGTCGGCGACTACTCCCTGGGCGCGCATGCCGCGACCCTTCGCGATCTGTTCGACGCTCTCGGCATTCGCAGCGCCACCTTGGTGGGTCACTCGCTCGGCGGCGGCATCGCCCTGCAATTCGCCTACCTGTTTCCCGACCGGGTCGACGGCATCGTGCTGGTGAGCAGCGGCGGTCTCGGTCCCGAACTGCACCCGCTGCTGCGCGCCGCAACACTGCCTGGCAGCGAATTCGTGCTCCCGGTGTTGGCATCGGACTGGCTGCACACCATCGGCGACACCGCACTGAATATCTGGTCCAGGACCGGCCTACCAGGGATCAGCCCCAGTTCGTCCGAGGCCTGGCAGAGCCTGACCAGCCTCGCCGACGGGGACACCCGGCGCGCGTTCCTGGCCACAAGCCGCTCCGTCATCGACATGCACGGCCAGACGGTGAGCGCCAGGAACCGGCTGGGCGGCATCGCCGGTCTGCCCACGATGCTGCTGTGGGGCGGGAGCGACCGGATGATCCCTTCCTCGCACGTCGAGGCGGCCCGCGAGGAACTGCCCGCCAGCCGGGTGGAAATCTTCGACCGCGCCGGTCATTTCCCGCACCTGGACGAAGCAGATCGGTTCGCCCGTGTGCTTGAGGAATTCATGCTGAGCGGGGCGCCGCCGGCCGACACACCTGTCTCCGTGAAGCGCTCGGCGTCCGCGTCGTAGCGAACTCTTCCAGGGTCAACTGCCGGGTCATCACGACCCGATCGGGGCGACCGCCGTCGAATCCGACGGGCACACCCATCGTGCAACGCCATCACGGTTCACCGCAGCCAGCGGACGGGTGTCGGAGTGATGGGGACACGGCGGCCAGTTCGTCGCTGAACGGATCCACAGCTCCTCGATCGCCCACTCCTGCACTTGATCCGCGACGGACGAGATGCCCATCGCTCTCGGCGTCCGCCAATCTGACCGAGATGCCGGTGCCGCCGAGCGATGCCGACGCACAGTCCGGGTCGTTGATCCAGTCCTCGTCCACGACGAACGGCAGCGGCCCACCGAGGTCACCACCGCCCCCCTGAGGTCCGATGGAAGGTCGTCGTCCCGGGGCATGGGAAGTGCTGGTCACCGTTGGAAGAACAACCCCGACCACGGCGTGCCTTCGCCCGCGGTCGATTGTCCGGCGGGTGACGGTGCCTGGCTGAACTCCTCAAGCGGGTCTCCCGTCACCCGGCGCACCGTCATTTGACACCAGAAAACACATCGGCACGAATCACCAACCCATGATCAACTATGCGCCCGCCCGATTCCTGAGCTGAGACGCGTTCGTGTGCTGACGCTTCGCAGGTTGCGGAGGTCGTTAAGGACGACATCCTTCGGATGTACGTGAAGGTCAAGGGATCATTCTCCTACGACACCCAGATCGGCGGTTCAACAACCGTTCCCAAAGTTTCGCTTCAATCGTTCGAGCTGCTCGGACACGACGACTAATCAGGTCGTCAACAGTAACTCAATATATTGCACGCCAGAGAAAGGCCTGCCCTGCCCCCGGGGCGGGGCCTTCCGAAAACCGGCCCGGCTCGGCACCCATACCGTGGGGCCTGAAGGCAGCTGTCCGTCACAACATGATGCAGCCGAT
>JBBQJM010000240.1:0-6611 GCA_038325895.1 Mycobacteriales bacterium | reverse complement strand
CAGGAGAAGAACACGGTGTTCCGCACCGAGAAGCGGCGTCGTCCGGACGGGTCGACGTATCCGTGGATCGTGAAAAGCACCGGCGTGATCAACCAATACTATTTCTATTGCGTGGACATCGATTTCGGGCCGTTCTTCCTGAAATTCTGTTCCTATTTCCCGTATACCGGTAAACTCTGCATCAACGGAAATCATTGGGCTCAGTGCCAGGCCGCGAAGGCAGGGATCGGATTCACCGCGATGGACAACGCGTTCGCCGCCTGGACGACCCCGCCGCGGTGCAGCGGATCTGCGATCGGCTCGGCCCCGTGCAGATCCAGGCGCTGCTGGACAAGTGGCTGGCGATCCTGCCGAACCCGTTCACCGAGGCGGACACAGGCGGACAGGTAGCGGGCGATGCTCAGGCCGGTCGCAGCGGCCCGCGGGTGGCCAGGATGACCCGGGCTGCGCCCGTCAGGTCGGCGGCGATCTGGACGGCGGAGTTCCCGCCGCCCACCACGATCACCCGATGCCCGGAGAACCGGCCCGGGGCGCGGTAGTCGGCGGCGTGCATGATCCGCCCGGCGAAGCCAGCCATGCCGGGAACGTGCGGGTGACCGAAACCGCCGGTTGCGGCGATGACAGTGTCGGCGGCGATTCCGACGCCCGAGGTGGTCGTGATCCGGAAACCCTCGCCAAGCAACGCCGTCACGGTCTGTACCTGGTGACCGGTGCGGATGTCGACGTCCAAGCCGCTGCCGTAGGACCGCAGATATTCCACCACCTCGTCACGGGGTGGATAGTGCGCATCGTTGCCGGGAAACGACCGACGCGGGAGGCCGGAAAGCCGGGCCCGGGGAGAACAACCTGAGGCTGTCGTAGAACCGCGGCCACGATCCGACCGCCTCCGCGGACTGCTCCAATACCACCGGCCGCCGACCAGCTCTCCGGGCGGCGAATGCCGCGGCCAACCCCGACTGGCCGCCACCCACGATGACAAGGTCAACGTGCTCCATGCCGCCATGATCCCGTCGACTCCTCCACCGCCCAAACCATTTCGGCAGGTGTGACAAACGGGTCTGTTCGTCGCGACCTCGTTTCCTCCCGGTTCTGCCTGGGCGGCGTCCGATGTCGAAGCGGTCAGCCGCGGCCCGTGGCGGCGGACGGGGGTGCCGGATCGAGCATTTCCACCTGGCGACCTTCACCAGGTCGCTCGCGCTGCAACGGGAGAAACCAAGCCACGCCCGCAGAAGGCACCGCTGCACCTGATGTGGCGCGCAGGTCTTACGGCAGGCGGCAGGCCCGCCGCCGACCCCGGTGGTCGATTGCAACGAGGTCAGTGACGGGCAGCGGCGCGTTTGAGTGCTTGGTGGAGCTCACTGAGCCCCGGGGTCCCGCCGGCCCCGCCTTCGTCGCCGGATCGCTGGCCGGGGGCATGATCGTCGACAGTTCCGCCGGGACCGTTACGACATTGCCGGCGCGGTAATCTGCCTGCTCGGCGTCGCGGTGATCATGTATGCGCCGCGTGCCACCTGACGGGCAAGAAGCATCGTGCCGCACAGAACGCGATGCACCAGGTGCCGCGCCCGACCCTTGCGCCCACCCGAAGGCGGATGACTTTTGCCGTCAACCGGCCGGTAGGCACCCCGACTTGCCGACGTGGGTGCCCTTCGCCGCCGGCCGGTGGGTTTCGTACATGCGGGCGGCGGCGAGGATCCCGGAGGCGGCGGTGAGCGCGGCGACGGCCCAGATGGCGGCGCGGATCCCCCACAGGTCGGCGATGATCCCGGAGAGCAGCGCACCCGCGGCGAACCCGCCGTCCCGCCACAGCCGGTACACCCCCACGGCGCTGGCCCGCCAGGTCGGGTGCGCGACATCGCCGATCACGGCCAGCAGCGTCGGGTAAACCATCGCGGTGCCGGCGCCGAGCAACACGGCGGCGACCGCCCACACGGTGAAGGTGTCGGCGGCAGCGACCAGGGCCAGCGCCACGGCCTGGGTGAGCATGCCGGCAACGATGAACGGTTTGCGACCGTACCGGTCGGACAGCGCGCCGGTGGCGAGTTGGCCCAGGCCCCAGACGGCCGGGTAGAGCGCGGCGAGGACGCCGATCTTGCCGACGGACATCCCCGCGGCGGCGAACAGCACCGGGAACAAGCCCCAGGCCAGGCCGTCGTTGAGGTTGTTGAACATCCCCGCCTGACTGGCCGAGGACAGCGCGGGTTCCCGGAAACTGGTCTGCACGAACACCTCCCGCCCGGTCAGCCCCGCGTGCAGGTGGTCCGCACGCCCGTCGCTGCGAGGCGTGTGGGTGCGGGCCTCGAGGCGGGCGTGGTCGCGGGTTTCCCGCACGGCCAGGGTGGACAGGCCGAGACCGAGAGCGGCGTACGCGATGCCGAGGTAGAACGGCTCCGGGCGCAGCCCGTAGCTGGCCGCGAGGTACCCGGTGGCCAACGCGGTGACGGCGACGGCGGTGTACCCGGCGGCCTCGTTCAACCCCATGGCCAGGCCGCGCCGGTCCGGGCCGGCGAGGTCGATCTTCATGATCACGGTGGTGGACCAGGTCAGGCCCTGGCTGATGCCGAGCAACACGTTGGCGGCGACGATCCACCCCCAGGTGGGGGCCCAGATCAGCAGCAGCGGCACCGGGACCGCGACGATCCAGCCGGTGACCAGCACCGGTTTGCGGCCGTACCGGTCGGACAGCGTCCCGGCGAGGTAGTTGGTGGCGGCCTTGGCCAGGCCGAACGCGAGGATGAATGTCAGGCCCGCGGTGTAGGCGGTGACCCCGAACTCGGTGTCGGCAAGCAACGGCAGCACGGTGCGTTCCTGGCCGAGCATCCCGCCGACCAGCGCGTTGACCGCGACCAGCAGGGTGAACTGGGCGGCGTTGGCCCGAAGGCCCAGCCGGATCGGGCGCGCGGAGGCGGTCTCCGTCATGACCCGACCTGGAGCGATCGCCCGGTGGCCGCGGCCCACGCCTCGGGCCCGCCGTCCAGGACGGCGAAGTTGTGATGTCCGGCGCGGGCGAGCAGGCTGGCGGCGCTCATCGCCCGTTCCCCGTGCCCGCACATCACCACCACCGACCCGGGTAGGGCCGCGGCGGTGCTGGCGGCGATGTCACCGAGTTCGACGTGCAGCGCACCGGGGACATGACCGGCGGTGAACTCCGCGGCCTGCCGGATGTCCAGCACCCGTGCCCGGCCGATGTGCTCGGCGGTGACCAGCGGCAGCCCATCGACCGGGGCACCCGCCGCGCGCCAGCCGGCCATCCCCCCGGCGACCTGCCCGACCAGGTTGTCGTAGCCGATCTTCGCGGCCTGCCAGACGATCTCGTCCGGGTCCTGATCGTCGTCGCGGACAATTACCAGCGGCCGGTCCGGTGGGGCGAGCCACCCCAGCCAGGTGGCGAACGCCGGCCGCAACGGGATGGACAACGCGCCCCGCGGGTGACCGGCGGAGAACCCGGCCACCGGGCGGACGTCGATGACCTGCCCGCCAGCCTCCAGTAACGAAAGCACCTGCACCACCGGCAGTTCGGGCAGGCATGGGGTGCCGTCCAGCAACCTCGGGCCGCGACGGTTGATCTCGCCCAGCCGCAGGAAGTACGGCGGGAAACTACCCAGCGAATCGAGCAGGGCCCGCACGAACGCGTCCTCGTCGGGGGCCCGGAGCAGCGTGTTGGTGGCCTTCTCCGTGCCGATCGTGCTGGTCCGCGCCGATCCTGGCGGGGCGGAGCATAACGACCCGGCGCCGTGCGTGGGCCACACCGACACGTCGTCACCCAATTCGGTCAGGCGCCGCAACGAGCGGTACTGGGCCCGGGCCAGCTCCTCGGTCCGGTCGGGCGACACCAGATCGGTTCGGGCAGCCGAGCCGACCAGCAGCGACCCGCCGGTGAACACCCCAACCGGCGCTGACCCGTCGAGCACCAGGAACGACAGATGCTCGTGAGTGTGGCCCGGGGTCGCCCAGGCCCGGAGCACCAGTCCGCCCAGGTCGACCTCGTCACCGTCCCGCAGCCCGGTGTGCGGGAACTCCCGGTGACCGTCAGCCGAGGCCAGTACCCGCGCGGAATCGCTGACCGCGAGCTGGTGAGATCCGGACAGGAAATCCGCGTGCAGGTGGGTGTCGACCGCGAACGCGATCCGTAACCCCCGCCGTCCGGTGGCGGTCCGGACCGCCCGGAGGTCCCGGCTCGGGTCCAGCACCAGGGCCCGCCCGTCACCCAGATCCAGCAGGTACGTCGAGTTGCCCAGGCCCTCGTCGACGACCGGGATGACATTCGTGCTGCTCATCCGGCGACCGGCGCGTCCGCGGCGACCCGCGGCTTGATGGCCTCGACCACGAGGTAACCCAGGTACGGCACCGCCCGGGACATCCGCGGCATCAACCACACCATCTTCCGGATGTACGCCGGGCGGGACATCGCCCGCGTGGCAACGCCAAACGCGTTCAAACCCTCGTCGGCGAACATCCCCCGCGCCGTCATCATCGCAAACGGCCCGGTCTCGGTGCGGACATCGGTCAGACCCGCCCCGGCAGAGATCCCGACCCATTCCTTCACGGAATCGAACTGCAAACCCGGACAGACCTGACCGAGGAAGACCTCCTTCGCCTCGGCGGTCGGCGGTCGGCGCCAGCAGAACTCGGTCGCCAACACCCGACCACCCGGCTTGCACACCCGGGCCAGTTCGGCGGCCGCACGCGGCCGGTCCACGAACATGGTGACCGCCTCCGCCAACACACAATCGAAACTACCGGCGGCATACGGAAGGTCGAGGATGTCCGCAGCCTGGACCGTGACGCCATCGATGCCGGCCCGGCGGACGTTGCGGGCAGCGCGCTCCCGCATCAGTGGCGAGATGTCCGCCGCCACCACCGTGGCGCCGAACTGACGGGCGATCCGGATCGCCGTCGTCCCCACCCCGCAGCCGATGTCGAGCACCTTCTCCCCCGGACCCGGACCGGCCCAGCCCAGCAACCGGTCCGTGGACGCCCGCCCGCCCGGATGGATCACCCGCTTGCCCAGCACCGCGAGGAACCTGTACGGGTCAAGGGCGCGGACCTGCTCGGCTGACAATCGCTGCATCACGGCCTCCTCAGAGAACAGCTCGTCAAGCAAACACTTGAATAGTGGTCCCAGGTTGCTACGCTTGTCAATGATTCGCTTGAGAAGTTGAGGAAGGGGGTTTGCCGACATGGCTGACCGGGTCGCGAAGGCGGCACTGTTCGACGGGCTGGTGAGCGCGGCGAAGGCGCTGGCCAGTGGCCGGCGCGCCGAGATCGTCGACGTACTCGCCCAGGGCGAACGCCCGGTGGAGGAGATCGCGACCGAGATCGGACAGACCGTCGCCAATACCTCCCAGCACCTGCAGCATTTGCTGCGGGCCGGGCTCGTGCGCACCCGCCGGGACGGCAACCGGATCTACTACGCACTGGCCGATGACCGGGTCGCGGAACTCTGGGCGATGCTGCGGAGCGTCGCAGCCGACCACGTCGCCGACATCGAACGGCTCGCCACCGACTACCTGGGCGATCGCCGGCAACTGCAAACCGTCACCCGTGCCGAACTGACCCGCCGGCTGCGTCACCGGGACGTCGTGGTCCTCGATGTCCGCCCCGCGGCGGAATACCGGGCGGGGCACGTCGCCGGCGCACTGTCGGCGCCGATCGACGAACTGACGCACAAGATCCAGGATCTGCCACCCGACGCCGACATCATCGCCTACTGCCGCGGCCCCTACTGCGTCTACGCCGACCAGGCGGTCCGCACCCTGACCCGACGCGGCCGGCGCGCTGCACGACTGGAAGACGGCTACCCCGAATGGGCACGCGCCGGCCTGCCCGTCAACACCCTGCCGAACTGACCAAGAACCCACGGTCGAATTTCTTGACACGGCTGTGGAACGCTGCCACGCTCTCATCAAGCGCTCGCTTGAATACTTGATGCGGAGCTGGTCATGGCCACCACTCAGTCAGTGCAACTCGACGTCGCGGACCTGCAGCAGCGGGTCCAGGACGTGTACCGCCAGGTGGCGCAGGAACCACATCGCAGCTACCACTTCGAGATGGGCCGGGCGCTGGCCGCACGCCTGGGCTACCCCGCCGAGCTGCTGGACCTGATCCCGGCCGAGGCCCTCGATTCCTTCGCCGGCGTCGGGTACTTCCTCGACCTGGCCGCCCCTCGGGTCGGCGACCGGGTCCTCGATCTGGGCTCCGGCTCCGGCACCGACTCCTTCGCCGCGGCCGCACTGGTCGGCCCCACCGGCCGGATCACCGGCGTCGACATGACCGACGCGCAGCTCGCCAAGGCCGAGCGGCTCCGCGCCGCCGCCGGCCTTCAGCACGTCCGATTCCGCAGCGGGCACATCGAACGGCTGCCGCTGCCCGACGCCTGCGTCGACCTGATCATCTCCAACGGCGTGATCAACCTGTCCGCGGACAAGGCCGCCGTCTTCGCCGAGGCCTTCCGGGTCCTGCGGCCGGGCGGCCGGCTCGCCCTCGCCGACATCGTGGCCGCGCGTGCCCTCGCCGAATCCATCACCTGCAACGCCGAACTCTGGGCGGCCTGCGTCGGTGGGGCCGCGCAGATCGACGACTACCACGAAAGCATCGAGACGGCCGGCCTG
>JBBQJM010000239.1:0-6640 GCA_038325895.1 Mycobacteriales bacterium | reverse complement strand
TGGACTGGCTGACCCATCAGCTGTCCCGGGTGCCCGGCTTCACCGTGCACACCGACCGGTTGACGTTCAACCGCTGGCTGGCATGCGATTTCGCCCTGCGGGTGCATGTGCCCTCGACCGTGGGCCGCTCCGGCCCGATCCCGCTCACCTACTACTACCCCTATTCCGGACAAACGCCCCGCCACGGCGTGACCGCGAAGCTCGTCGACCTCGGTCTGGCTCCGATCCCCAGCCTCGCACCAGCGGGCTCGGACGCCGCAGCGGCGTTCTGGGCACCGGCAAAAGGCAGCATCGCTCTGGTTCGCACTGCGCCGTCGGTGTTCTCGCTGAAGCTGGGCCAGACGGCGCTTGGCGGTTACCAGCCAGGCAAGACCTCCACCGAGAGTGCCGCGGACTACACGGCCTACGCGTCCGCGCTGACCAATCCCACCTGGCAGGGCATTCTCGCGCCGGTCGGACTGCTCGACGCACGAAACGCCGGGGTTCTCGGGGTGGTGTGCGCGTGGACCGGGATGCCCGACGACGAGGTGATCAACCAGTACAACCCATTCGTCACCGGCTATCCCTCGCCATCCGGCCTGGCGACCGCCGCTGACCCCGGCTGTCCAGCAGTCTGGGTCGGTGACTCGACCGGCGTCGAATTGTCCCGGCTCGCGGCCAGCGGCCAGGCGGAGGCCACGCTGGTGCTCACTGCCGACATCACCCCCGGCGCGGCGACCGAGACGGTCTGGGGCCGGCTGAAAGGATCCGGGGACAGCGACCAGAGCATCATCATCAACACCCACACCGACGGGCCGAACGCTATCGAGGAGAACGGCGGGCTCGGTCTGGTCGCACTCGCCCGACACTTCGCCGGCCTGGACGCCCGGCGTCACGACATGTACTTCGCGTTGGTTACCGGGCATTTTCAGCTGCCGCAGTTCACCCGGAACATCCCCAACCCCAAGAACGCCGTGCTCGGCAACGACGCCATTGGCGTGTGGATGCTCGACCATCCCGAGATCTACCAGGCCGCCACTCTCGGGGTGACCGTCGAGCATCTCGGCGCGACCATGTGGAGCACCGATCCCGCCACCGGGCGCTACGTTGCCACCGGCGGCGCCGAGTGGGGCACCACGTACACCATGCAACGGGACATCACCAGCCCCACCAACGCCGAACAGGAGGCCTACCTCGCCGCGGTCGCCGCGGTCAACGTCACCGGCTGGCCAAACCACCCAGTGGCCACGGTGCGGCCCGGTGGCCTCCCGCTGTATCTGGGTGAGGGCGCACCGTTGTACGCTGCGGGATTGGGTACAGTCTCGCTCTGCCCCAGCCCCAGCTACCTGCTGCAGGCTGGCGACGCGCACCGGCCACACCGACTCGGCATCGACAAGCTCGACAAGCGCCTGATGTACGGCCAAATCCTTGCCCTTGCCCAGACGATAGAGACACTCGATGCCGCCCCGGCAGCCGCCCTGTAGGGCGCCGGGCGAACAGTCGCGGCAGCCGTCGGGGATCGCTGCGAGCATCACCCGGGGGTGATGTGCACTGTCGAGCGGTGCTGTTGGCTTACTCTCGTAACCCTGGGTGGTAGGCATGATGACGTCGAACGACAGGCCGTGGCTCCGCTACTACGGCGGGGTGCCGGCGAGCATTGCCTACCCACGCATCACGCTCTACGAGGCTGTCGCCGCGACCGCGCAGCGGCTGCCGTCGGCGATTGCCTGGGACTTCATGGGCACCAGGGCGACCTACCGTGAGTTGCTGGCATCGATCGATGCATGTGCCGATGCGCTGGCGACGCTCGGACTGGAAGCCGGTGACCGGCTGCTGATCTCGATGCCGACGGCGCCTGGCGGCGTCATCGCCGTGTATGCCGCGAACAAACTCGGTGTGGTGTCGGCGCTGATCCATCCGCTGTCCACCGAGCGCGAGGTCGAGCACTACCTGAACGAGAGTGGCGCGCGGGTGGCGCTGACCCTCGACGCATTCGCCGGTGTGTTCGCGAGGGTGAGACCGCGGCAGTCGTTGCGGCACATCGTGCTGGCGCGCATCGGTGACCATCTCTCGCCGGTCAAACGTCTCGGCTTCTGGCTGACCAAGGGGCGCAAGATGGCGCCGGTGCCCGACGATCCGCGGGTGAGCTGGTGGAGGGACCTGATGTCGGCCTCCCACCCGCCCGCGCCACGCGCCGCGTCCGGGACGGAAGATCCTGCGGTGATTCTGTTCTCGGGCGGTACCACCGGCGTTGCAAAGGGTGTCGTGCTGTCGAGTCGCAACGTCATCGCGCAGGGCATGCAGGCGGCGGCCTGGGGTGGCATGGGGGCCGGCGATTCGATGCTGGCGGTCCTGCCGATCTTCCACGGCTTCGGCCTCGGCGTGTGCGTGAATGCCGCATTCATGGCCGGTGCCACGTCGATCCTGGTGCCGCAATTCTCCGCCGAGGTCGTGGCGAAACTGCTGAAAAAGGCCCGGCCGAACCTGCTCGTCGGTGTACCGACCTTGTACGACGCGCTGTCGAAGGACCCGTCGCTGGCCAAGAGCGACTTGTCCTGTCTGCGCGCGTGCTTTTCCGGGGCTGACACGTTGCCGCGTCCGGTGAAGGAACGGTTCGAGGCGCTGGTCGCCGCGCGCGGCGGCACGGTGAAGGTGCTCGAAGGGTATGGGCTCACCGACGCGGTGACCGCGATCATGGCGATGCCGTTGACCGAGTACCGCGAAGGCTCGATCGGCGTGCCGTTCCCGGACATGGATGTGGCGATCTGTCGCTACCGCACCACCGAGGAACTTCCGGCCGGCGAGGAAGGAGAGATCTGCGTGTCCGGTCCGGCGGTCATGCTCGGCTATCTCGAGGATTCGGTGGCCACCGGCGAGGCGCTCAAAGTTCACGACGACGGCCGCATCTGGTTGCACACCGGCGATCTCGGCAGACGTGACGCCGACGGCTTCTTCTCTTTCACCGTCCGCGCCAAACGAATGATCAAGTCCTCTGGCGTCAACGTCTACCCGGCGCAGGTGGAAACCGTGCTGCGCGAGCACCCGCTCGTCGCGGACGCCTGCGTGATCGGGGTGCCCGACCCGGCGCAGATCGAACGCGTCAAGGGGGTGGTGGTGCTGACCGACCCGGCGCTGGAATCGGCGGCCACCGCGCAGGCCTTGATCGACTTCTGTGGCGAACGGCTGATCACGTGGTCCTGCCCGCGGGAGATCGAGTTCCGCCGCGCACTGCCGCTGACGCATATCGGCAAGGTCGATTACAAGGTTCTCCTGGCCGAGCACACCGAGAGGGCGGTCCACTGACGGCGGGGATCGCGTCGCCGTTTGGGTGCGCGTACCGGGACCGGTCAATTCGGCCATCCGGTCAAAGTTGCGACTCGTGCCGTTGCCCAAGACGCCCGTACGGGTGGTCACACCCCCACGTTCGAGTGGTCGAGCGTCACAAGTATTGCTGACAGTCACCATCGGCCTAGCGTGGAGGTTGCCAGGGGCCGTCCACGCTCGTACGCATCACTGTCCGTGGGCGTCGTTGATGCGGTGCATGGTCCCAGGGTCCGGTTGCCGAAGGGGGATGCATGTTCACTCTGGTCAAGGGCGGCGCGCAGCTGGAATTCGAGGATCTGATCGACGTGCTGCTCCGCGCGGAGGTCAACGATCCGGTCTACGTGCCCGGCCGCGGCTGGATGGCCGTCGGTGATCTGCGCCCCAGCATGGTCCCCGGCTGGGCGGACCGGCAGCCCCGAAGGTGGGTGGCGTTCCCTTGTGATCAGCGATGAGACCGGCTGCGCCAGCTGGGTCGCGTCAGCCAGCTGTGTGGACAGCATTTCCGATGAGGAAATACGGTCTGCCGTGGCCATGGTGACGGTCCGGCAGAAGGCGGGGCGAAGCAACCTTCTTTCTTCGTGAATACTGTTCGGGCGCCGGGCGAAAGCTGAATCGTTCTGGTGAAGCAGACCTGCCGATATGGCGTCGACAATGTCGCCGAAATGTTTCTGTCGGTTCCCGCCGCGAGCCGGAATGATCGGCTGAGTTGCCCGGTGAATCTTGGGTGAGCGGGTCTCGTCGCCGACCGGGACGACATCATCGTCGTACCAAGTAAACTCGCCGCCGAGATCGCCGACATGCACGTCGACCATTGTCTCGCTCGTCCGTCAGACACGAGATCAGCTGCGGTACAACATTATTTACGAGGCGGTCGCGTGATGCCACGGGACCTCCATCACGCGTGCTGAATAGCAGCCATTCTATCCTCGATGTCGTCGTCAACAGGGACGTCCGGATGGTCGGCCACCAGGACGCGTCGGCGTGCATGTGAGGGCGTCACGACACCCACGAGTTCGACTCCGACAGCTGCCTCGATAAACGGGGCGTGGAAATACCTGCCACCGACGCCGTGCCCGACCAGGCCCAGCAGCGTCGCCTGCTCCCATCGCTCCGAGCCCAGTCCGGCACCAGGACCGGCACGAGGGTGGGGGACCAGATCCGTGCCGGTGCGAAGCGCGCTACCGAGGTGTAAGAGCGTTGATCCGTTGGGCAACAACACCATCGGTGCGATCACTCGCGAGTTCGTCGCTGTTGGTTGGCCAGCGGTTGCAACTCGCTGGTCGACAGCGTCGGGCGATTGGCAACGCCTGGAGCCGCACGCGCATGGCCTTACTGGGTGCTTCGTGTGGCCTTACTGGGTGCTTCGTGCGCGCCGTCAGGTCGGGCCGGGAGCTTTCGTCCGGCAGGCATCCCAACGGACCACCCCGATGCCGAGCGTTGAACCTGCCGGGCGGCGGGACTGGACCCATATGCGACTCGAAGCCAACGGCCCTTGCCCGACAGTGACGGCGGTTCGACGGCTGTCGTGCGCGGTGTGATTCGCCACAGGGCGGAGGCGTTCGCGGTTCTTTTCGTCAAGTGAGATGTGGGTGTCGGGCGTAGGCTCGGGGTCCAGTCGCCGGAATTCAGTTGGAGCATCCATGTCCTGGCCGTCGCTGCCCGAGCAGCAACCTGCTGTTGACGACGTGGCGCCCGAAGAGAACGACCTGCAGGCGAGTTTGACGGCTTTGTCCCGGTTGTCGACCGGTCGGCTGGAGTTGGAGGACCTGCTGGTGCAGGTGGCGACGTTCGCGGTGCGGGCGATCCCCGGCGCGGACGGCGCGGGTTTGACGATGATAGAACGGGACCGCTCGGACACCATTGTGGCCAGCGCACCCTTCGTGCGGGAGATCGACGCCATCCAGTACGGCATCGGTGAGGGTCCGTGCATCAGCGCCGCCCGCGAGGGGGCGACGATGCGGTCGGGGTCGCTGGGTGGTGAGCCGAGGTGGCCGCGGTTCGGTCCGAGGGCCGGTCGATTGGGCGTGCACAGCGTGTTGTCGTTGCCGTTGCTGACCCCGGACGGGGTGTTCGGCGCGATGAACGTGTACGCCCACGGCAAGGACGCGTTCGGCGAGCAGGCCGCACGAATCGGTGAGTTGTTCGCGGTGCCGGCGGCGATCGCGGTGCAGAACGCGCAGGTGCTGGCGGCGACGAAACGGCTCGCGGCGAGGCTGCAGGCCGCAGTGAACTCGCAGGCGATCATCGATCAGGCGGTGGGCATTTTGATGAGCCGCTCCGGGTACAGCGCCGATCAGGCGTTCGACCGGTTGCGGCAGTTGAGCCAGACCCAGAACACGAAGCTGTCGGTGGTGGCCCGATCAATCGTGGATGAGGCGGTGCGCAGGGCACGGTCCCGGCACGCCGACGGCTAGATCAGCAACCTGATGGGGGGTTGTGGAGTCACTGGGTGCGAGTAGCGTCGGACCTACCGGGTGCTCAGGGGCGGACCCCGATCCGTCGCCGATCCCGGACGTCGTCCAGCGCGGTCTGCGCTGCCACGAGAAGGGCATGCGAGCAGCGGGCGGGCCGCCCCGGGAGCATTCCTGTGGAGCTGTCCGCAGGGTTGGCCGCTGACCTTGCCGGGTTGACCGACGCGCTGGACGATCCGGCGACGGATCTGGCCGACATGGTGAGCTTGTTACACGACGCGTTCGTGGTGGCCGTCCCGTCCGCCCTGGGCCTCTCCTTCACGATCCGGGCCAGCCCGGCCGAAGTCACCGTGTCCACGCTGTACGGCGCCGCCACGGCGGTGGCGACGTCCCTGCAGGTGCCGCTGGGGTCGTGGACCGACCTGGAACCCGGCAGCGCGGTGATCTTCTACGCGGCCTCCACCGGATCGTTGGTCGACCTGGCCGCGGACCTGGGTTGGCTGCTGAACCTGCGCGCCGACGTGGTGCTCGACGGCCATGTGCCCGCTCAGCCGCAAGAGGCGGCCTCCGGCCTGGCGGAGCTGTCCGTCATCCAGCAGGCTCTGGGCGTGCTGATCGACCGCGGCATGACCCCAGAAGCGGGCCGCGACGAACTCGAGCACCTCGCCCGGG
This sequence comes from Mycobacteriales bacterium, assembly GCA_038325895.1. GTDB lineage: Bacteria > Actinomycetota > Actinomycetes > Mycobacteriales > Nakamurellaceae > Nakamurella. Next base: position 254 of record JBBQJM010000239.1, on the reverse strand, counting down.
AATCGGACACGACCGTCCACGCGGTAGCCCAGGTGATCCGCGACCGGCCGTCGGCTGATCCCCGCAGCGGCTGACGGGCCTCCAACACCCACGTGCTGGCTGGCCCTACGACCGGATGAGTCGGCCTGGGGCGCGGTTCCGGGATTGCTCCCGGCCCGTCTCCCCAGACCGCTCGCCGAACCCGCCGTGCGTGTCTCCACGCAACGGGCTCTCCACGGAAACTGCCGTCAGGCTGGTTGCTGGAGGTCCCAGGG
>JBBQJM010000238.1:0-6648 GCA_038325895.1 Mycobacteriales bacterium | reverse complement strand
GGCCAGCCGGCGCTGGCTGCGGTCGGCAAAGATGTTGCGCAGCAACGACAGTGTGGACGGCATCAGCATGGCGCCGAAGACGCCGAGCAGCGCGCGGGAGGCGATGAGGGCCTCGGTGGTCGGGGCATACGCGGCCACCGCGGAGACCACGGCGAAGCCGAAGGAGCCGATCATCAGCAGCCGGCGTCGGCCGATCCGGTCCGCGATACTGCCCATCGAGACCAGCAACGCGGCCAGCACCAGCGAGTAGATGTCGATCATCCACAGCAGCTGGGTGCCGGTCGGATTCAACGACGCGGAGATCGACGGCAGCGCGAAGCTCAGCACGGTGGCGTCCACGGCGACCAGCAGCACGGGCAGCATCAGGACGGCCAGCGCCGTCCATTCGCGGGCTCCGGCCCTGGGGGCATGGTCGGCCGCGGCGGTGGTCGAGGATTTGGTGACCGCTCGCGGCGCGAGGGTGGTGGACATGGTGCACAGCTCCTGTTCGAGGTTCGTTTCCTATTACTATACCGACCAGTTGGTACAGTAACAACTTCGTGCATTTGCACGGCGGGGTGATCTCCGTCGCCATGGTTGGCTGCACGCGCCATGGGCGCCGCCCGGCGCGCCCGGTCGTTACGGTGGGTTCGTGCCGCCACCGCCAGCAGCCCGCGAGAAGGTGCTCGACGCGTTCCAGCGCCTGCTGATCGAGCGCGGGGCGCGGGAGACAACGCTGGACGCCGTGGCCCGGGCAGCGGGGGTGTCCAAGGGCGGGCTGCTCTACCACTTCGGCTCCCGGGAGGCCCTGATCGAAGGACTCCTGGTGCGGCTGAAGACCCAGGCCGACGCCGACCTGGTGAGCATGAAGGCAGCGCCGGAGGGGCCCGCCGCCTACTACGTCCGGACGTCGGCTAGCGCCCAGACGCCGCTGGATCTCTCGCTGCTGGCGGCCACCCGGCTGCTCCAGCGATCGCACCCCCGGACCCGGGAGGTGCTCGCGGCCGTGCACGACCAGTGGTACGAGGTATTGCGCTCGGCGGTCGGCGACCCCGCGGTCGCGCGGTTGATCATGCTGATCGGAGACGGGAGGTACTACGGCGCGACGCTGTCGGGCGCCGAGCCCGGTCCGTCCGCTGCCGCGACGGACGTGGACGAGGTGCTGGAACTTGTCGAGGAGTTGGTCCGTTCGCGCGACGCCTCGGCGTCGTCAGAGTGACATGTGGACTGGCTGCCCCGGCTGTCTGATGGGTCAGAACCATGCCGAACCGCCGGTATAGTGCTCGTCGGTAGCGTGTCCGAGCGGCCTAAGGAGCACGCCTCGAAAGCGTGTGAGGGGGCAACTCCTCCGTGGGTTCAAATCCCACCGCTACCGCCACTTCGATGTTCTTATTTCTCGGTATATTTCCAGGTCAAGGGCACCGGCCGGTTGGTTGCGAATCAAGCACCGGCACCTCGTGCCCACATTCTGCCCACACTCGCCTCGGACGCAGCGTGATCCAGGGCTACCGCGACGGCGTCCAGGTCGTCGTCGAACAGGTCCGCATAGACGTCCAGCGTCATCGCAGCCGAGGCATGGCCAAGCATCTTCTGTACGGCCTTGACGTTGGCGCCGGCAGACACAGCCAGGCTGGCCGCGGTGTGCCTCAAATCGTGCGGCGTGAGTCGGGGTAGCTTCGACACCTCGACGATCGCGGCGAACTGCTCCGCGTCCGCCTTCGTCGAGAAGCCCCGCTTGTCGATCTCCGTCTCCGGATGTTCCGGCGTCCGGTAGCGGACTAGGTAGCGTTTCGTTTCATCGTCGGTAAGCAGGTAACTCTCTACTGTCGGGGCACTCGTTCGTGCCACCGCGTTTGCAAACCAGCCCCCCCTCCCGCGTGGCGGCCGCATGAAGCCGGCCGGGCCCGGGAACAACAGGTCATCCCGCCCCTTGCCTTCGCACTGCACGGCCAGGCGCTCGACGACGAACGCGGGCACCGGCACCGTGCGGCGCTTGTGAGACTTCGGCGTCCCAACGATCACCCGAGTTCCAACCTCGACCGCATTCTGGACGATCGTCACACGACACCGCAGCAGATCGCAGTCACGAACCCGAAGGCCGGCCGCCTCTCCCCACCGCAGGCCGCAATAGGCCAGCAGCAGCACCATTGGCCCGTTCCCGCCAGCAGCGTCGGCCAGCTGCGCCACCTGGTTATGGCTCAAATAGTTGTGCTCGCGTTTGACCTTCCGTGGCAGGTTGACGCCTCGAGCGGGATTGCTCAGAGTCCGCCTATCCCGCACGGCGTCGAGGATGGCCGCCAGCACCCCGAACGCTCGTATGACGGTCGTTGACCCCTTCGCCTTGGCGTCTGGCCCTCCGGTGGCGAGCTCCGACACCCACTGCTGAACGTCGGTGTGGCGGACGTCGCTGACCGACACATCCGACCATCTGGGCGACACGTGCACGCGCCACGCGATTTCAACCGGCCGGAATGCCGAGGGTTTGAGATGCGTTTGCCTCGCCAGCCACCCAGGGCCGAGAGCACCAATCGTCACCCGAGCATCGGCCGGTGCAATGAAATTCCCCGCGCAGCTTGGAGACCTCGACCGACGCGGCGAACTGCTCAGCCTCGCGCTTGGTACGGAAACCTCGCTTATCAGTCTGCCGTCGCTCAGGCGTCCGGTAACGCACCCTGTACCGCTTAGTGGTCAGATCCGTAATTTCGTCGGGGGTTGGGGCGTGTTGAACCGACGCCTGGTGTGGTGGACCGTGGGTTGCTTGATCGCCGGTGATGCGGATGCCTGGTGTGCCGCCGCGGAGGTCGTCCGTCCTCGTTGGTATGTCGATCAAGGGGGTGTCCCCGGTCAGGCGGTTGGGTGGGTCAGGAGCGCGCCGGTCGTGCCTTGACCGCTGCTCTGGTCGGCGTGGTCGTGACCACGGACCGTGAGAGTTGTTGTCCTGCAACACAGAATTTGGGCTCTGTGGAGGGCGGCGTTAGGAGGCGACGAGGTGCACCTGCTCGGCGGTGCCGCGCTTGCGTTGGCAGGGTTCGGCGTTGGCCGTCCCCGGTGTGGGCGTTGGGTCCGGCACCCACGGGTGGGCTCGCCGGCCCGCCGATCCGCGGCGCCGGTGAGGATCGGTGTCTTGGCGGGCGCTGCCAGGTTCGGGCAGCGCCCTTCATGGTGGACAGCTGGCCCGCGCGGCGGCGCACGTCCGGGGATCGGTCGCATCGTCGTGCAGGGCCGGCGCATCGCCGTCCACCCGACCGGTTCCGGTTTTGCGTCCACGATGACGGACGTCGAACGGCGCGAGTGGCCAGGCTCAACGGTCAGGCTGCGCGGGGTTGCGCCGGGTCGGTGCTGATCGCCGGGCGGTGGCGGTCGAGTCGATCCATGAGGTCGGCCAGATCGGTAGTGGTGAACTTCCACTTGAACGGTTTCGCGGCCTGGTTGTAACGTTCTTCGAACGCGGCGAGCCGTTCCACGACGACGCCGAGGTCGTCGAAGTCGTTGGGGGATAAGACTTTCCGTTGGGTAATGGAGAAGAAGATTTCCACCTGATTCAACCACGAGGCGTGCACCGGGGTGTGCACCATGACGGTGTTGGGGAACTGTTCGGTGAGCCGGTTGATCGCGGCCTTTCCGCGGTGCGAGGAGCCGTTGTCCACGACCCAGAACACCCGGTCCGCCGATTTGTAGGGCTCCTGCGTCATCACTTGTTCGACCAGTCTGGCGAACGGAGCGATACCGGTGGTGTCCTCGCACCTGCCGTAGACCTTCGCGCGGTGCACGTCGTACGCCGCGAGGTAGGCCACCGCGCCGCGGCGGTGGTAGTCGTGGTTGACCCGCATCGTCCGGGCCTTGCCGGGCGGCAGGGTGGGGTGGCATCGGCACCGGGCCTGAATGGAGGTCTTCTCATCGGCGGAGATCACATAGTCCTTGCGGCCCAATGGCTTCCCATCCCATTCCCGGGCATACAGATCCAACACTTTCTGCGCTTTCACGGCGAAGTTCGGATCCGTGATGAAAATCCACGACTGGGACTGCCACGGTTTGAGGGCATCCTCGGACAGCCACCTGCGCACCGTCGAGGACGAGATGCTCTGGCAGATCCCGCCGCTGACGGCCTGCCCGGCCAGTTCCGGGCACGACCATTTCGACAGCGGCACCCCGCTGTCCTTGGGTGGGGTGCAGGCCAACGCCTTCACCTGCGCGACCTGCACCGGGGTGAACACCGGCCGCCGCCCGGACCGTTTCGCATCCCCCAGCGAGGGCACCCCGGGTGCGGCGCACCAGCGGTGCCGCCATTTGCGGGCGGTGTCCTCACAGACACCCAGTGATGCCGCGATTCGCACGTTCGGTTGCCCGTCCGCCGCCGCCAGCACGATCCCGGCGCGCAGCGCCAGGCGTTGCTCGGTGCGACCGGCGCGGACCAGTCGGTCCAGGTCCCCGCGCTCGGTGTCGGTCAACACGATGCGGTCGGGGCTGTTCATCGGCATCGCGGTCATCCTCGAACAGGGGTCCCATCAACCCCACCAGTCTCATCTGTCACACCGCTCGGGTTGGTCAACGACACGCCGATCGGGCACGATCACGCCTATGGCCGCCCCGCCCACGTCGACGAAAACATCCCTGCAACAACGGCTGTCCGCCCGCGCCCGGGAACGCTGGCCGGAACTGGCCGGCATCGACGTCAAATTCCGCGGCGAGTTCGCCTACGTCACCGGCCGCCTGAAAGACGGCGCCACCCAACCTTTGATGCGGCTGCGGTACGGCGGATCAGCCGTCCGCTGGGGATTCGCGATCTACCTGGCCAGCAAGAACGGCTACCAAGATTCCATCCTGCCCACCGGTGCCTTCGCCGGCGCCCCCGAAGACGCCCTGGACACCGCCTGCGGGCTCTACCTGGGCGACCCCACCGCCTGGACCTGAACCCCCGACGAAATTACGGATCTGACCACTTAGTCTTCCCGTCAGACAGCAGATAGCTTTCGATCGTCGCCACGGTCCACCGATCCCGGTCTTCGTCCCCCTCGTGTGACGTTCCACCAATTCTTGAGCCCGTCAATAGAAATTGCGCTCGTACCGAACAGCGAACCAAGCGCGATCCAATGAGAGTACTCCTTTGATCCAATTGTCCGTACAGACTGGCTCACCCATGTCCAGCCCGCGACGAGTAAACCCCGACAGCCGCGATGTTCCAAGTCTGCCAGCGGTCGGTTCTTGTCAACCAGTGGTCCATCAGACCGTCCAACCATGCCCAGACGAGTTCGGACGAAATGGTTTCCGCGCCCCGCAACTTCAGCGAGCTGTGGCTTCGGTCGATGTCTCCGAAAAGCGGGTTTGGATTGATGCCGAGAGCGAAAATGAATGCCCGTCAGATCGTTCGTGTCGACTTTCATCGCGCCATTCTCAATTCACAAGCAGTGTTAACAACCGAGTCGGCGGCGTCTATTCGAGCCGAGCTAAAACCTCCGCCAATTTGAGACCAGGTTTGCATCGAAGACAGGTAGCCGGGCGCTGTTGTACTGACGGGGAGGGCGACGAAACGCAGCCCGGCTGTTGGCGAAGAATCGGTCATGCAAGACCGAGCAAGACAGGCCCGGAGGGAGCATCCGCCGCCCCATTGCCGGGGCCCGACCCCGCGCGGTTCATCAAAGGCGGCGGCGCCGAACCGTTGCGGGATCGTCCCCGGAATTACAATCGGGGCAGCCAGTTGGACAAACACCCGCGAAGGCAAGGGTCATTCGAGACCTGACCAGTCGCGGGGTTGCTGGCCAAGCCGGCAACACTGGACCCTAGACTGCGACTTCTTGCCGTGGCAGGGCGCTGGTCAGAATCTGTCATGAGCGGGTACTGGTTCGTGCCTTCCCTGCGATCCACGCGTCCAGATCGGATTGCCGGTAGCGCACAGCCTTCGCTGTTAGCTTGATGAAGCGGCCCCCTTCCCATGTACCGGAGCTGGGCGAGCGCTCCTGTGCTGAGGCCGAGTTGCGCGCCAGCCTCGTCCGGAGTCAGCAATTGGTTCTCCACTACCTGTCCTCTCTTGAGAGCCTCGGGATCTGACGTGGTTGCGACGAATCCTTCCGCACCCTACAAGCGCTGTTTGGGACCGAAAAGTGGACATCTGCGCTGAAGATCGGGTGGCGTCGAGGCCGGTCGAAACGTCGAGCCGGAATCTCATGGGGTGTCTGTTGAACGTCGCCTTGGATGACGACGACTGGGGTGGGCAGCGCAACCCGGCCATCCCTGCTTGGCCTTGAGAGAAGCCTTCGGGGAAACTGCGCTGGGCGGGGGTCCACACCGCGGCCGGGGGTTGACGCGCCGCGCAGGTTACGGGGCCGCCCCTCCGGCATCAAGGGTCGCTGCGCGATCGCTGCCGCGACGGCCTGCGGCCGCCCTTGACCCCGGAGCCTCTGCGGCCCCTGACAGTCCGACGGCGGGGGCAGGCCAGGGGGCCTGCCCCGTGGGCGCGCGGCGCTCGCTCCCTGATTCCCACCGATGAATCAGCCCACAAGTTCTTCACGGTTCCCGCTTCCCCAGCACGGGTTTCGCGGGGTTGCCGGGTCGGCGCGCGGGCTGGAAGTGCCGGGTGACACGCACGCGTTGGCCGTTAGGTTCGGTGCTGCTACCGCTACCGAGCCGGGAGGGCCGAACGCGTGCGTGTCACCTCTGTATTCAAGCGCTTGT
>JBBQJM010000237.1:0-6662 GCA_038325895.1 Mycobacteriales bacterium | reverse complement strand
AGGCCTGCACCACCGGTCTCGCTGCGGGGAACACCGACACCGCGCTGCGGGAGTACCTGCTCAAGCAGGGCCGCCAGGTGTACACGTCGCCGGCGATGAACGCCCGCGGGCCGGTGGTTGAACAGGACGGCTTCGGCGCGTTCGGCGGCTGCCCAGCGGCGCTGCCAGAACACATGACGGTGAACTCGACGGCTGACATCGACCTTGCCGGGGTGCATCTCGCCCGCTTGCTGCAGTACCTGCAACAGCAGTACGGAATCACCGAGGTGGAACTCGTCGCGCACTCGATGGGCGGACTCTTCTCCCGAGCCGCGATTCGAGACCTTTCCGTCACGGACGCCACCATCCACATCAAGTCACTGACGACGATCGGCACGCCGTGGCAGGGGTCGTTGCTCGGGGATTTCGCCTCCGGGGCGATCGGGATCGATGTCTGCCAGGGCGAGACCTTCTGTGAGAAGTCCATGGAGGCGTTCAAGGAGCGCACCGCTCAGGTGCAGATCGGTGCCTCCCAGGAAGTGACAGATCACTACCTCGACGGCACCAGTGGCTGGGAGGCATTCCAGGCGGGGGTCCTGGACGACATCCCGGTCACCCTGATCGGTGGCACCTACTTCGACGCGGTGGCCGGTGACGCCCGGTACTGGCCAAACGATGGGATTGTCGCCCTGTCCAGCGCTCTGGCGGTGGACGTGCCATCGTCCGTGCTGCCTCGGCGAACCTGCCGCACCTTCCACGACACGCACAGCATCTTCGTGTCCGCTGCGGCCGCGGCCGAGTGGCCGACCGCCCTGACCTGGGACCCGGAGGTTCTCAGCACAGTCGAACAGGCGCTCTCCGCAACTGGCACCGCACCAAGCGGACCGGGATGCCCAGGGCTGTGACCGTGCGCGTCGTGTGCCTGACCACGGAGGGCGCCCCGCACGATGCTCATGCTGCGCGCGCGATGCTCCTGCTGCAGCACGGGAATCGCTCGGGTGGCGAGAGCATCTTCCGATAGGCCCTATCCACTGGCCAAGCGGAGTACCCGCCCGGCGTGTCAGAGTTTGTCGGGAGTGTGGTTCGTGGCGCCGCGACCCCCGACGGCGTCGACACGCGCCGTTGAACGGGAGGTCCGTTGTGTCGGCCGAGGTGATTCCTGACCCGACCCCCTCCCTGGCGACTGCTTCGCCCAGGCCCGACACACCGCCCGCGACCCCGCCCGCGACCCCGCCCGCGTCTCCGCCCGCGGAGAAGTCGATCAGGCACGTCATCGTCTGCGGCCTCGGCGGCATCGGCATGCGGATCACCGAGCAGCTGCGCCGGGCGCAGCAGGCGGTCACGGTGCTCGAGGAGTACGCCGACCGCACCCAGCTCGAGGTGGTCATCGGCTGGGGGGTGAGCACGGCGCCACCGCTCGGCACCTCGGCGGCGACCCTCGACGCAGCGGGCATCCGCACCGCGCGGGCCGTCGTGTGCGTGCTCGACGACGAGCTGAAGAATCTCGAGATATCCCTGGTGGCAAGGGAAATGAATCCCAGCGTGCGGGTCGTGACGCAGCTGGGAAATCAGGCGATCGGGCACGCAATGGCGGAGCGGAACGGGCCCGGCGCGGTGCTGGACGTCGCGAGCCTGGCGGCACCCGCCATCGTGGAGGCGTGCCTGAGCCGGCGCATCCACGAGGTGACGATCGGCGACGAGGCGTTCCTGGTAGCGATGCTGCCGGTCGACCGGACGGACTCGCTGCGCGGACTCTACGGCGACCTGGCGCCGATCTCCGTGGTCAGGCAGGTCGGCGCGGACGCCGACGACACCATGCTGATCTGCCCCGACCGCGACTTCATCGTCGAGCCGGGGGACGTCGCGGCCATGCTCGGCACCCCGGCCGAGTTCAGGCAACACAAGGTGGACCTGCGCGACCACGCGGACAACCCCGACCCGCCGCGCGCCGCCAGCACGCCGGCCAGAGCGATGGCGGTGCTGTCCGGCATCGCAAGGGACTTCGACCCCGCCTTCTACAAGGCGCTCGCGGCCGTTCTCGGCCTGCTGACGGTGTCCACGCTGCTGCTCTGGACCAGCTACAACCGACCGGGCATGAGCGCGCTGGACGCCATGTACTTCTCCGTGGAAACCGTCGCCACCGTCGGCTACGGGGACTTCAACTTCATCGACCAGGAGCCCTGGCTGCGAATGTGGGCGATCTTCCTGATGATCGCCGGGGTCACCACCATCGCGATGATGATGGCGTTCCTGTCCGACATGCTGATCAGCCGTCGGTTGAACGACTCCACCGGCCGCCGTCGAGCCCGCGGGATGTCCCGGCACGTCGTTGTCGTCGGGCTCGGTGCGTTCGGAATCCGGGTGGCAGGCGCACTGGTGCAGGCCGGCCGGCGGGTGGTCATCGTCGAACTCGACCGGGAGAACCGGTTCCTGTCCGAGGCGCAGGAGCTGAGGGTCCCGGTGATCTTCGGCGACGCAACCCAGCGGTCGACGCTGGACGCGGCCAGGCTGGGCACGGCGTCGGCGGTTGCGGTGATGACCGGCAACGACATGGTCAATATCGAAACCGCCATCGCCGTACACGATTCGTTCGGCTCACCGTTCCAACCCGAGCGGATCCCGGTGGTGACCAGGGTCTTCGACCCTGCGCTGGGCAGGACCACGGCCAGGCGGTTCGGATTCCTACACGTGCAGTCGACCGAGGAGCTGACCGCGCCCTGGTTTGTCGGCGCCGCGCTCGGGCTGGACGTCCTTGGCTCGTTCTCGATCGCCCAGCGGACCTTCATGGTCAGCAGGCTGGCGATCGAGACGGACAGCGGGCTGGCCGGACTGACCATGGACCGGCTGTCCGCGAACACCAGGGTGGTTGCGCTGGTCCGCGCGTCGAGCGGGCTGATGGAGCACCCGCTGCACCGCACCACCCGGTTCGAGGCCGGCGACCTGGCCTACCTGGTCGGCCCGTACGAGGAGTTGCTCGGGGTGCTGCGGCAGTCGCGCGTCCGCTGACGACGCGGCGAAACGCGCTCGATACACCAACACGGCAACGTTGACCGCCGGCACTGCGCCGGGACCAGAAGGGTCCGCGCAGCTGGGTCCGGGGCAGTGCGGGACGTGTGTGCAAGCGTGCTCGACCCGACCGCCGGTACCAGGTCGTTGCCGGGCCGACTCCCTTGTCGGGGGACCCCGCCGATTCTGTCGAGCGGGAGTTCGCTGTATGGTTCGAGCAAGGCCAGGCTTACCAAACCCAGCAAACCCGACGCGGTCCGGATCCGAAGACTGCCCGCGGCGAACGGCAGGAGGCACTCATGCTCGCGACGTTCGTCATCGGCCTGCGTGAGGGTCTCGAGGCCGCGCTGATCATCGGCATCATCGCGGCGTTCCTGCGACAGAGCAACAGGCCGGACGCGTTGCGCAGGGTGTGGTGGGGTGTGGCCGCCGCCGTGGCACTCTGCCTTGCCGTCGGGGTCCTGCTCCAGCTGTTCAGTGCGTCGTTGCCGCAACGCGAGCAGGAGATGCTCGAATGCGTGGTCGCGGCCGTCGCGGTGGTGATGGTCAGCTACATGGTGCTGTGGATGCGCGCGCACTCCCGGGACCTGAAATCCAGCCTGCAGGACGCCGCCGGCAGCGCGTTGGCCCGCGGTTCGGCCGGTGCGCTGGTCGCGATGGCTTTCCTGGCGGTCATCCGTGAGGGTTTCGAGACCGCGGTGTTCCTGCTGGCCGCGTTCCAGTCCGCGGTCTCCCCGCTGCAGGCGGCGATCGGGGTGGTGCTCGGGGTGGCCGTCGCCGTTGCGTTGGGGTACCTGATCTATCGGGGTGGCGTGCGGCTGAACCTCTCCCGATTCTTCCGGTTCACCGGCGTGGTGCTGGTGCTGGTCGCGGCCGGTCTGGTGATGAGCACGCTGCGGGCCGCCTACGAGGCGGGCTGGCTGACGGCAGGGCAACAGCAGGCGCTCGACCTCTCGGCGCTCGCCCGCCCCGGCTCGGTACAGGAGTCGCTGCTCACCGGCATGCTCGGCATCCGCTCCAGCCTGCCGGTGGTCGAGGTCATTGCGTACCTGCTGTACGCGGTGCCGATGCTGCTGGTCGTGCTGTGGCCACCGCGTCGTACCCCGTCGCGGAGGAACCTCGGCCGAATCCTGGTCGGCAGTGCGGCGGGTGCTCTTGCGCTTGCCGCGTTGCTGGTGGCCGTCGCGCCACCGCTGCCCACGCCGATCATCGGGACCCAGGGTCCGTTCGCGATGCAAGGAACGTCCACCGCGGGCGCCGGTGTCACGGGCTCCGCTGTCATCACCGTGTCCGGCGACGGAAGCTCCGCGGACATCAGCGGAACCCTCGCGGGGTCGCCCCTCGCCGGTCGCGCGTCGTTGACCGCTTCCGGTCAGGTGCTCACCGGCACGCCGATCGTCATCGCCGTGGACGGGACCGCGGCGGGGCTGCTCACCTCGCTGACCGCCGCCGAGATCGCCGCTGTCAACGGGGGCAGGCTGCCGGTGGGTGTCCGGTCGGGCCAGGCAGATCAGGCCTATGACGTCGGCTACACCGACGCCGTCACCCCGACCGTCACCGTCGACCCCGCGTCCGTCGTCGTCGCCGTCGACCTCCGGCTGGTGCGGACGGTGCGGGTGACGGTCCCGTCCCGGGCAACGGTGTCGGCCGGCACCGTTCTGGACGCCAGCACGTCCGCCACTCCCGACAGCCTTTCCGCCGGCCTCTCGCGAGTCGCCGCGACCAACGACCAACGGGCCACCCACCAGCTACTCGCTCGGGTCATCCCGGCGTTGCTGGTGGTGTTCGCCCTGGTGCTGCTCGCCTTCGGTGTCCCGAAGCTGATCCCGCGACGTCGTTCGGAGCGGCCGACGGGACCGGGCAAGTCCACCCGCCCTGACCCACCCACTGACTCACCCACCGACCTTCGACGAACCCTTCAGGCGAGCGCCGAGTCCGAGCCCGGCCTCGCCGACTCAGTTGGCCGGCCATCCGGCGGCTGACCACACCGGACCAACCCGTCCCGCACCGACCCGCACCGGCAACCCGCATCACCGGCAACCCGCATCACCGGCAACCCGCACCACCGGCAACCCGCACCACCTGCAACCCGCACCACCAGCGGGCGGTTTGAACCGCGCCCACTCTTGCGCCGGCGCTGGCCGGTGCATCGACTCACTCTTGGGAGAACACGACATGTCGATGCGGCAGCCACGCCTGTGGCCGGCGGTCCTGCTCACCACCGGCGCGGTGGCATTGGCCGGCTGCGGTTCCGGTGCACAGACCGCGGCAGGTTCATCGGAGACGTCCAGTGCTGCAGCATCTTTGGCGATCTCCGCCGGGGCTGACTCCGCGGGGACAGAGACTGCAGGAAACGACGAGGTGACCGTCACCGTCACCGAGGCCGGCGGCTGCGTCGCCTCTCCGACCACTGTGCCGGCCGGTCAGGTCACCTTCGTCATCAAGAACGCGGATTCGCTGAGCGTGACAGAGGTCGAGCTGGTCTCCGATCAGCGGATCGTCGGTGAACGGGAGAACCTGGCTCCGGGGTTCGACAGCACCTTCTCCGCGCGCCTGGACGGCGGGACGTACGAGGTGTTCTGCCCGGGCGCGGACACCGAGCGGACGCCGTTCACTGTCACCGGCGAGGCGGCCGCCCAGTCCGCCGATCTGACGGCCTTGTTGGATCAGGCGACGGTGGACTACGGCACGTACGTCGATGACCAAATCACCTTCCTGCTGGTCCCGGTGCAGGAGTTGGCGGCGGCGATCAAGGCCGGTGACCTGGCGGCGGCGCAGGCCGCCTACGTCAAGGCCCGCCCGTTCTACGAGCGGATCGAGCCGGTTGCCGAGTCTTTCCCCGACCTGGACCCGGCGATCGACCTGCGGATCGGTGACGTCGAGGCCGGCACGACCTGGACCGGGTTCCACCCCATCGAGCAGGGCCTGTTCGAGAAGAAGTCGACCGAAGGGCTGAGCGAACTGGCCGACCAGCTGATCACCGACATCCAGAGCCTGCAGGCCGAGGCGGCCAAGCTGTCCGCGGCCACCGCTGCCGGTTCCGAGGGCGGCTACCAGGCGTTCGAGATCGCGAACGGATCGGCGACGCTGCTGGACGAGGTGCTCGCGTCGAAGATCACCGGCGAGGAGGAGGCGTATTCGCGGATCGACCTGCTCGATTTCGAGGCCAACGTGGAGGGGTCGTGGCAGGCCTTCGCCACCCTGAAGCCGGCGCTCGACCAGATCGACCCGACCCTCGTCCCGCAGATCGCCGCAGCCTTCGACGCGCTGACCGCCGTCTTGGACCGGTACCGGGATCCGAACAGCCTGGGCGGTTGGACGCCGTACGGCACGTTGACGGCCGATGACAAGAAGGCGCTGACCGACGCGTTGCTGGTTGTCCAGGAACCGTTGTCCGCGATCTCGGCGAAGATCACCAACTAGTGCGCCCACAACCTTGGAGGACGGTTATGACAGAGCAGGGCACGTCCCGGGGCAGCACGTCACGGCGGAGGTTCCTCGGCGGAGCCGCCGCCGCCGGTGTCGGGTTGGCGGCAGGTGCGGCGGTGGTCACCGGTTACGGGATCACCTCCGCCAACGACGCCTCGAGCGGATCGCCCGATGCGTCGACCGCGGACGGGGTGATCGACGGGGCACTGGCGGTGGTGCCGTTCTACGGTCCCCGGCAGGCCGGGATC
>JBBQJM010000236.1:0-6674 GCA_038325895.1 Mycobacteriales bacterium | reverse complement strand
CCGCCGTCGAAGGGTCAGCGCGCCGCCCTCGCGGCAGGCGTGGTGATTGCCATCGCCGCCGTGGTTGGCGTCGTCACGTTCGTGGTGCGATCGGGATCGTCCGACACGGCCGCCGGCAGCATCGCCACCGCCTCGAGAACTTCGTCGGCCCCCGGGTCATCCGGATCGGCGGCGTCCACCGGCACGTCGGCGGCCTCGAGCTGTGCACTGACGGTCGCCGCCGCGCCCGAGATCGTCGACGCGGTCGGCGCTGTCGCCGCGCAGGCCCAAGATTGCGCGATCTCCGTCAGCGCCGTCGACCCGGCCGACTTCGCCGCATCCTGGGCGGCCGCCGGTGCCACCCACCCTGATGTGTGGATTCCGGATTCGTCGGTCTGGGTGAGCTGGGCGGCCAGTGCCGGGGTGCCCGCTCCGGCCGGCCCTCCATCGATCGCGACCAGCCCGGTCGTCTATGCGCTGGCCGCGCCGACGGCTCAGGCACTGTCCGCGGCCGGCCCGGTCACCGTCAGCTCCCTCCTGGGCACGAGACTCAGTGCCACCCCGATCCGGATGGGCCTGCCCGCCCCGCGAGAGTCGGCCGTCGCCGTCGGCGGCATCCTCGCCCTGCAATCCGCCGTGGCCGGACAGCCCGACGCCAGGGCGGCGCTGACCTGGGGTTTGCGGTCCAGCCCTGCGAACCTGTCGACCTCAGGCTCCGACCTGCTGGCCAGGATCGGAAGTGACCCGGGAACAGCCGTGCCGGTCACCGAGCAGGCGCTGTGGGCCCACCACCAGCAGGCTGGATCTGTCCAGGCTGTCGCTGTGTACCCGGCCACCGGCACCGAGCTGGACTATCCGTTCGTCGCACTGGGCGGGGCAGCGTCCGGCGCGGCGGACGCACTGCTGCGTTCACTGCTGGCAACCGAGGGACGGTCGGCCCTGCAATCCGCCGGGTTCCGTGACCCGGCAGGAGCGGCTGGTGCCGCGCTGACCGGGGCCGCCGGGATCAACCCGCAGGCGCCCAGCGGTAGCGCGCTGTCCAACGCCGCAGCGGTGGAGAGCGCCGTTCATGACGTCGAAGTGAGCAACGAACCGTCCCGGCTGCTCGCCATTCTGGACATCTCCGGCTCCATGCAGGCGCAGGTGCCCGGCTCGGGCGGCCAGACCCGGATCGAACTCGCCAAGGCGGCCGCCAAACGAGGGCTCGGCCTGTACCCGCCCGACAGCGAGCTCGGCATGTGGGTGTTCTCGACCAATCTCGGCCCGTCGACGGACTACCGCGAACTGGTGCCGGTCGGCGCCCTGTCGGCCGGTCCGGACGGCGTCACCGGGCAGCAGAAGTTGGCCCAGGCGCTGGACGGCGCCCAGGCCATCCCCGACGGGGGGACGGGGCTGTACGACACCACACTGGCGGCGGTCAGGGCGCTCCGGGCCGGCTGGGATCCCAATCGGGTGAACACCGTGCTGATCCTGTCCGACGGGATGAACGACGACGCGAACTCCATGTCCCTGCCCGACCTGCTGACCACGTTGAAGAACGAGGCCAACCCGCAGAAGCCGGTGACCGTGATCTCCATCGGTTTCGGGCCGGACAGTGACGTCGATGCACTGACACAGATCAGCAACGTTACGGGTGGATCGACATACGTCGCCATGGACCCGAACAACATCGGCGAGATCTTCCTGGACGCCGTGGGCCAACGGATGTGCCGGCCGAATTGCGGCGCCGGCTGATCGGCCGCTCATTGACCCTTATCTCTTCACTCGCTGTCTCTATTCACTACTAACTATCTCTTCAGCGGCTATCTCTTCACCGGCGCGGCGGCGGTTCGGGCACTGGCTTGGCCGCCACGACGTCGGCCAGGATGACCCGCCGCAGGCCCCGTCGCGTCTGGATCTCACAGGTCAGGCCGTCTAGCCGACGGAGGTAGCCGAGGGTGTCCGTCAAGCCACCGGGCACGGTGGTGCGCACTACGACGCGGGTGCCGAGCGGCAGCGTCGCCAGTCGATCCGCCGCGCGTCCGGCCGTCATGACCAGAAGGCTAGTTCGTCGCCGGCGCGGGCCGGGCCGTCCGTCCGGAACAGTCTGTCGGGGACGATCCGCACACTGTGAGGCGCCACACGATCGGGTTGACCAGCGGTGCGCCTGGGTACGGACAAGTGGCGGGATCATTCGTCCGCAACAGAAGGAGGACATCGCACGATGACAGTTCTGACTGTGCCAAGCGTGAGATTGAACAACGGCGTCGAGATCCCCCAGCTGGGTTTCGGGGTTTTCCAGATCAAGCCCGAAGACACCGTGGAAGCGGTGACCACTGCCCTCGAGGTGGGGTATCGCCATATCGACACGGCCGAGATGTACCGGAACGAGAAAGAGGTCGGCGAGGCGATCGCCAGCTCGGGGATCGATCGGTCCGAGATCTTCGTGACGAGCAAACTGAACAACAACAAACACGATGTCGATGACGCGCTGGCGGCGTTCGACCAGACTCTGGCCGACCTCCGCCTGGACCGCATCGACCTGTTCCTCATCCACTGGCCGCTGCCGAAGGTGGGCAATTTCGTCGACACCTGGAAGGCCCTGGAGCGGGTCTACCAGGAGGGCCGCGCGCGGTCCATCGGCGTCTCGAATTTCCAGCCGCACCACTTGCGCCGGCTGCACCAGGAGAGCACCGTCGTACCCGCGGTCAACCAGATCGAACTGCACCCGTACCTGACCCAGGACGAACTGCGGGCGTTCGACGCCGAGCACGGCATCGCGACCGAAGCATGGTCGCCCATCGCGCAGGGCGGGGTGCTCGAGGACGCCACGATCACCGATCTGGCCCGCAATTACGGCAAGACCTCGGCCCAGGTCGTGCTGCGCTGGCACATCCAGCTGGGGAACATCGTTTTCCCGAAGTCCGTCAAGCAGGGTCGCATGCGGGAGAACTTCGAGATCTTCGATTTCGAACTCACCGACACCGACATGTCGCTGATCTCCGCGCTGAACAAGGACGAGCGGACCGGTCCGAAACCCGACGAGATGAACTGGGTTACCTCCTCCTGATTCTCCCGGCTGATTCTCTGCTGACTCTCCGGTTCGCCCGGGTGATCAGGCGGTGACGGCGCTGCTCTTGGGGCTGAGCAAGGTGTTCGTGAAGGGGTCCTTGATCCGGACCTGATAGACGTAGCTGGTGCCCGGGGTGAGCCCGGTGTCGGTGTACGTCTGTCCGGGAACCGTCCAGAAATTGGTCTGGATGGTGCGCGTGAACGCGGAGACCACCGTCCCGTTGCGCAGCAGCTCATAGGTCAACGACTCGTTGTCGTAGTCCCATGCGGTGCCGTAGCTCACCCGGATCGTGCCGCTGGCCGTCCTGGTGGCGGTGGTCGCCGGCACACTGCGCGGCGGGTTCGTGGTGTAGGTCGGGCCCTTCTTGTTCGGCGCGATGCTCGACACCGCCATCCGGGCCAACCCCTGCTGAGCCACGCCGTTGATCGTAGGGAATTCACCGCCGAGGGCGACGTAGCTGCCGTTGCCCACCAGCGACCATGCGCCTTGCGATTGACCGGTGTAAGAACCGGCCGCGAGTTGCGGGAACCACTGCAGCACGCGGGAGGCGCGGAGGCCGCTGTAATTCCAGCCGTAGTTGTCCGGACCGATGTTCGTGGTGGTCGGAGCGATCGTCTGGGCGAGGGCGCGTTGCCAGCGGACGCGGGGGCTGGTGTCGGGGTAGCTGCGGATCCAGCTGCAGTCGTGCGGGTGGCCGACGCTGTACAGCACCGGACCAATCGGGAGCAGGTCGTAGGTATCGCCGTGGCAGTCGTTCAGCAGCGTGATGGCACCGGTGGTCGGATTGGCGGCGAAGGTGCCTTCGAAGTTTCCGGCGCCGAACGCATAGCCGGACCCGTAGATCTGCGTGCCGTCGGTGCGCAGGCTGGTGATCGCCGCGCCCGAGGTCGAGTTCTTGATGACGGTGTTCGCCGCCCACGGCATCAGGTCGGGCGTGGTGCCGGTGGTGGGTTTGGTGGTGCTGATCGAGCCCATCCCAATCGCGGGCTTGCCGCCGTTGAGTGTGGTGAACGAGCCGCCCACGATGACCCTGGAGGCGTCCGGAGCGACCACCATCGACCACACCTGGCCGTTGTCCACCTTGGGTGCCCAGGCCTGCAAGGCCCAGTCCTGCAAGGCGCCGCTGGGGGCGAACGCGGCCAGCCTGGTGCGCGCCGTCCCGTTGACGGTGGTGAACGAGCCGCCCGCGTAGACCGTGCTGCCCGCCGTGGCCAACGCCCGAACTCCGCTGTTCAGCGAGGGCTTGAACGCGGGGAGCTTGTGGTCAGACACGTTGAATTGCGCGATACGGCCGCGAGCCTGCCCGTCCACTGTCGTGAAGTCCCCACCCACGTACAGCTTGGTGCCGTCCGGCGAAGCGGCTACCGATCGGCCCTGCGCATTGAGCGAGTGGCTGAAGCTGGAGACCCGATTACCGGTGGTGATGTCGTAGGCGAAGATGTTGTTGGCAGTGATCTCGCCCGCGCCGCCGGCAGCCACGCCGGGAGGCCGGGCCTTGGTGAACTGGCCGGTGGCGTACACCGTGTTCTTCACCACCACCTGGCTCCAGACGACTCCGTTGATCTGCCAGGTCGGCAACACATCGGCGCTCACCGTCGCCGGCACCCCGGCGGCAGGTCCGGTGTCGGCCAACGCCGGACCACCCGTACCCAATCCGGCAATGGCGAGCCCACCGACCAGCCCGGCGGTCAACGCACGGCGAAACCCGCGCGCCCTGATGTTGCGACCGATCATCCTTGTGCTCCTTCGCAGTCCACTGATCCCCACCCGTGCGGGTCATCGCTAGTCGACGGCTGCGCTGAAATCTGCCGCGACGTGCGCACCGTCGAAATCGACGGAAACGGCGGCCCGTGCGTCCCGGCCCGACCCGTGGGGTTCATGGCCGATTCCGGTGCGAACATCCGCCCGCGACCACCGATCGGTCACCCACAGTCACTGGCTGGGGCGCAGACCGGGTGGACTCATATCCCTATTGTCGATTTGACGGCCACGAATGTAACAATGATGACGGCACGCAACCATGTTCACTCAGATGGCGCAAGGGTGATCCCCCCATATGGGGTTGGGCCGGGCGGTGGGGGCAGTGATCGTAGGCTGGCCGCGCCGCACCCGAGTGCCGCGCACACGGTAGTGCGACGGCCCGTGCCCGGGTCGGCGATATCGACGGTCAGCCAGGATGGGTCATCGCGACGGCGGCGGCTTGAAGTCGGCTCGAGACGCCCAGTTTGCGAAGGATGTTGGACACGTGAACGCTGGCCGTTTTCCGACTGATGAACAATGCCTGACCGATCTGCCCGTTGGAATACCCGTCGATGACCAGGCGGAGGACCTCGTCCTCGCGATCGGTCAGCCCGAAGGCGTGCGCTCCGGCGTGGTTCGCCATGATCGGTTGTCGGTGACCCAGGGGCTCGAGGTCGAGGGTCAGGTGCGCGCGGCGGGCCAGTGCGTCGATGCCCGCCATCAGTGGCGCTGCACCCATCCGGGCGGCCGAATGGCGCGCATCGGACAGCAGCGAGCGGGCCTCGGTGCGAGCATCCACCGAGCGCCCGTCAGCTCCGACAAGCAACGCTTCAGCCAGTCGACTGCGGGCGTAGCAGCCGTCGTATGTTGCGCCGATTCGGTCCCAGGCGCCGACCAACTCGGCCCAGCGACGAGGGGGAGAATCGCCGCGCAACCTTGACAGCTCGGTGCGCGCGAGTTCGAGCCGGGGTGCGAGGTCCGGGATGCAGTCCAGCATCGTCGGGGCGCAGGACCGTTCGACCTGCACGCACCACGCCTCGGCCCGGCGTTCGAGGTCGGCCGGCGGGCCCGGACCGGTGGTCTGCTTCGGCTGGGACGCGAGATCGGCGAGCGCGCCCACGGCCGATGCAACGAGGTCGGCCGCGTCCCGGGTGAAGTGCGGCAGGATGCGATCGAGCGCTACGTCCACCACGGGCAATACGTCCGTCACCCGGCCCTGAGCGGCCGCGAGTTCGACCGCAGCGGTGGTGGTAGGCCCCAGTGCAGAGGTGTGGTCGTGCATCCGCGCGGTGGCGTCGGCGATCATGTCCCCGATGCCGTCGAGCCGCCCCTGTCGAATGGCGATCAGCCCCCACGAACCGGCCAGGGTGAAGTGTTCGACGGGTTGGTCGCCGAATTCGGCGCACACCCTGGTCACCCGCGCCTCCGCCGCCGGCCACTGCCCGAGTCGGGCCAAGGAGCGGATCACCGCGAGCTCGACCATGATCCCGTGGACCCGGTAGATCCCGGCAGCGGCGCAGTAGTCGAGCGCCTCCGGCTCCAGTTCCAGGACGTCGGCGTAGCGGCCGAAGTGATAGGAGTAGGCGGCCAGATCCTGGTACGCCCGCCCTGCCTCGAGGGCGCAGCGCAGCGAGCGTGCGGGCGCGACGCACGCGCGGAGGTCCGCGAGTCCGGACGCGTCCCCGTTGATGCACCGGATGGTTGCCAAGGTGAGGGCAGCATGCGCCTGAGCCCGCTCCGCGCCGCAGGACCGGGCCAGCTCCTCGGCCTCGGCGGCGAGGTGGGGCGCCTGCGCGGAACCGCGTTCCGCCAGCATCAACGCCCGCCATGCCATGGTCAGCGCAAGGGCCGGGGTCTGGGGATCAGCCGGGATGACCGCCATGGCTCGATCGATCAACCGCGC
>JBBQJM010000235.1:0-6677 GCA_038325895.1 Mycobacteriales bacterium | reverse complement strand
CGCGGACATCGTTTCTCTCGGCGCAACCAGGGTCGGCCCGTAGCATTTCAGGATGCTCGAATCGGGGCGATCTGCCTTCAACAGGGGATGCCTCTGGCCACCCGGAATCTTCGAGATTTCGAAGCGGAAGTCGGCCGCCGGGTCCGGGGTATCCGACATCCGCCGTCCTTGAACCTGGGCGCCGGAGGGCGGCACGACAACCCTGTTCAAATCCTGGAGGCCGCTCCGCGGGCCGGCGCAACCTGCCCAGCGGAGTCTGCGAGCGACCGTCGGTCAGACGCTGCCCGCGATCCTCCCGCATGTCGTTGGCCAACTTTCCGGCCGCCGTTGCCTTTTCGGCCAGGCTCTTCCTGGCAGGCTCGACATCGGCAGGATCGGCGGAAAGGTAGGTCGCGACGGCCTGCGTGAATTCCTACAGGGCCGGGACGATTTCCCGAAGGTCATCGGTGTCCACCTCATCGGCGAGGGTCAGTGCCGCCATCAGGGTGTCGTCGTCGATGACCCGATGGATCACCCGTCGATCCGAGCCACCCGACCGGCGGACCACGTTCAGACGCAGCTCAGAACGATCGAGTTGCTGCGCCGCCTGGTTCCGGTGAAAGTCCGATCGAGCATCCGACGCGAAGGCCAGCCCGGCAACCGCGGTGAGATGGGTTGACGCCGAACGGATTTCGGCGATCGGCGGGGTGTGCGCCAGCACCTCGACAGGCTTCTTCTCCGGAAGCGTGCGCGTCGCCAATTGCGAGGTGACCATCTGTCTCCGTCCGGTCGCTCCCTCGGCTGCCCTGGATCAGCTGGATTCTACGGCGGACCAGCGGGAACTGCTCCGACCTCCGCTCGTCGGGCTTCCCGAACTCCACCGCGACTCAGCGCCGGTTTCAGGATCTGGGCGCCAACATGTTCCGGCGCCGAGTTCAGAAAAGTGGCGCCGAGTTCAGGAAAGTTGCGCAGAGCGGCGGCTCACCGCCACCACTGAGCCACCTCCGGGGCGCCCGAATTACGTCGCGGCCAGCCGTTCGACAACTCTCACCAGCGAGGCGCGATGGTCCGCGAGTCGCTGCTGCTCGGTGGGACCGATTCCCGACAGGGCATGCAGTGCGGGGGAATTGGTGAACCACGACGCGACCAATCCGATCACCAGCATCATCACGTCCACCGGATCGTCGCCCGCGGCCAGCCTGCCGCTCGCCTGAGCGTCGGCGATCGCCGCCACCTTCGGCCGGTAGGCCGCCGTCTCCTCCGGCGAAACATTCGGCCGCTCCAGGAGTTTCCACATCGTCAGCCGCACCATGGCGGGGTGGGCGATCATGTGATCGAACAGCGCGCCGGCGTATCCTGGAAGATCGTCGGCGGAGAACGGCACCGCGTCGGTCAGCACCCCGAGCGAGCGCACCATCACGGTGTCGAACAGTTCCTCCTTGTTGCCGTAGTAGGCGTAGATCAGCCGCTTGTTCGCCCTGGCCAGTTCGGCGATGCGATCAACCCGGGCGCCGGCCAGCCCGTGCGCCGCGAACTCCTCGAACGCCGCGTCCAGCAGACGCCGTCGGGTATCGGTCGAATCGGGCGGCATGACGGGAACGCTACCGTAACTAACTGGTTATTGACACCCTCGCACGACTGTGCGAAGGTTTGTAACCAACCAGTTAGAGACGATCCAGTGGAGGTACTGAGGATGGCAAAGACCGCACCCACCGGCCCGATTCTGATCACCGGGAGCTCGTCCGGCATCGGCCGGTCGTCAGCGCTGGCCTTGCACGCCGCGGGCCGTACGGTCTATGCCACCGCGCGACGGCTCGATTCGATCAAGGACCTCGCCGATCAGGGCATCCGCACGCTGGGACTGGACGTCACCGACGAGGAGTCGATGACCACGGCGGTGGAGGCGATCGAGGCGGAGTCCGGGCCGATCGGGGTGCTTCTCAACAACGCCGGGTACGGCCTGTACGGCGCGGTGGAGCAGGTACCCATGGACGACATCCGCCGGCAGTTCGAGACGAACTTCTTCGGCCTGGTCCGGCTGACCCAACTGGTTCTTCCGGGGATGCGCAAGGCCCGGCAGGGCCGGATCCTGAACGTGTCGTCGATGGGCGGCCGGGTCACGTTGCCCGGCGGAGCGTTCTACCACGCCAGCAAGTACGCGGTGGAGGCGTTATCGGATGCCCTCCGGATGGAGGTCGCCCAATTCGGCATCGACGTGGTGCTCATCGAACCGGGGCCGGTGAAGACGCCGTGGAACGACGTGGCGGCGGGATCGATGGACGGCAACGGCACGGCAGACGGGTCGGTGGGCGCAGCCGACGACCCTTACGCCGCGTACAAGAAGGCCGTCGCCGGATCCTTCACCACGGTTCAGGACGGCCCGCTCGGCCGATTGGCCTCCACCGCCGACGACATCGCGGAGGTCATCGTCAAGGCCGTCTCTGCGGGCACACCGCGCACCCGCTACCTGATCAACGCGGTCGCCAAGTCGATGCTGGCGACCCGGAGGTTGCTCCCCACCAGGGCATCGGACGCAGTGTTGGCCCGGCAGTACGGGCTGCCGCGCTGACGCCCCGGACCGACCCACCGGTCTCCGCTCAGCGTTTCGCCTGCATGATGGTTTGCCCGTCCGGAAGTCTGACCTCCAGCGCGGCGATCCGATCCTGCGGCACCGATGTCGCCATCGGCACCCGCATGTTCGCGCCGGCCACCGCCCGCCAGTTTCCGGCCGGAGCAGGGTGGCCGTCGACGTCGATCACCGTCAGGTCATAGGCCACCGAGGTGTCCGCGTATTCGGTGTACTGGCAGACCACCGTGATCGCGGTTCCCCACTGCTTGGCGGTCAGCTCGACCGACGCCGTCATCGGACCAGGGACGACCTGCGTCATCGGCTCGGATTCGACGGCAGCTGCCGAAGGGGTGCTCGGCTTCGCAGTGCCGAGCACCAGCACCGACACCAGCACGGCGACAGCGGCCAACGACGCGGCCAGCACACCGCCGACGATCCAGCGACGCTTCCGCCGTTCGGCACCGACCCGCGAGATCAGCCGCGGCAGCAGGGTGGCCGGCACCGGCGGGTCATCGTCGGAGATCGCGGTTGCGCTGGTCAGCGCCAGCAGTCCGGGCAGACCAGCCAGCCGCTGCACGGAATCCTGGCAATTCCGGCAGCCCCGCAGATGACGCTCGTAGGCCTGCCGATCGGCGGGTGAGAGGGCGCCCAGCACGTAGGCGGCATCGCCCGGACATTCCTCGCTCACGTCACCACCCCCATTTCCTCCAGGATCAGTCGAAGCGCCCGCAACGCGTAGTGCAGGCGCGATTTGACGGTGCCGACCGGAATCCCCAGCAACGTCGCCGCCTGTCCGGCGGTGCAGCCTCGGAAGTAGCACTCCAGCAGCACGGCGCGATGGTCCCGACTCAGCCTGCGCAGCGCGTCAGTGACCATGATCGATTGCAACGCGGTGTCGGTGGCGTCCGGCTCCAGCGGTTCCGGCACCGATTCCACCGACGTCGTTGGACGCCGCTGGCCCGCGCGCCAGTCGTCCACGACGATGTTCCTGGCCACGGTGAACAACCAGCCGCGCGCCGACGAGTCCTGCTGAGCCAGCACCTTTGGCCGCAGCCAGGCCCGGAACAACGTTTCTTGCACGACATCCTCAGCTCTTGCCTTGTCTCCCCCGGTCAGATGCAGCACGAAAGCCCACAACGCGGCCGCGTGTTCGTCGTGCAGGGCCCGCAGCAGCTCGGCATCACTCCCGGACGGGAGGTCGCGCACGGGCCGCTCCGCGGCGTCGCCTCGCGAACCGCCGATCCCCGGAGAGCGTTCGCTGCTCTCGCTCACCGCCGCCTCCGATCGTTGGGCCGTTCCGGACGCGCGGCCCCCGGCCGGGTTCTACTGAGAAGACGCTGGGCAACCGTGAACAGTTCGAAACGGTTTCCGGGGGCTGTTCGCGAACGGTCCTGTGACGACTGTCGGTGTCGCGGGACACACTTGTCAGGATCGCAGACCGCCCGCCACGGCCGGTCGTCTGCGATGTCCCGATTCACCACGCAGCAGCACGAAGCAGCACGAAGCAGCACGGTCCATTGCTAGGCCCATTCCTGCGCGAGGGAGCCAAGATGCGAACCGCAGACAGTGTGTTCACTCCGATCGAGCCGATCGCTGCGCCGGCGTCGCCGATCTCTGAAGCGGCGGCCGAGGCCTGGATTCCGCGGACCTGCTTAAAGAACGGACCGCCCGGCCGGGTGGGGCTCGAAGTGGAACTGCTGGTGGTCTCCGTCGCCACCGCCCGGGGCGGCACTTCGCCGGCCGGCACCCGGCATTCCCGGCACCGCCGCCCCGTGTTGCTCCGGGAGTTGGCCGACGGCGGCCTCGACGGCAATCTGACCGTCGAACCCGGGGGGCAGGTAGAGCTCAGCTCCCGCCCCGGTCCGCACCTCTCGCACACCGTTGACGTCGTCCGGCGTGATCTGGCGGTCATGCGCCGCCGCGCTGCCAGGCTCGGCTTCCGGTTGGTCGGCGAGGGCGTGGATCCGATCACCGAACCCGTGCGGGTGCTCGACGATCCCAGGTACTCGACCATGGAGAGCTACTTCGACCGATGGGGACCCGCGGGCCGCATCATGATGTGCTCGACCGCGTCGGTCCAGGTCAACGTCGAGGCGGGGCTGTCGGCGCCTGGGCGCACCGGGCCGTCTGCCGCCTTTGGCCACCGCTGGGAAATGCTGCATGCCATTGGGCCCGCGCTGGTGGCCGCGTTCGCCAACTCCCCCCGTCATGCCGGCCGGCAGACCGGGTGGAAGAGCACCAGGCAGGCGGTGTGGGCGACGCTGGATCCGGCCAGGACCAGCGCTCCGCGGCCGCGACCCGGCGAGGACATCGCCGACACCTGGGCCCGATGTTCGCTGGATACGCCGGTGATGATCATCCGCCGCGATCGCGGCCCCTGGACCGCGCCGGTCGGTCTGACCTTTCGCGAGTGGATCCGGCAGGGTCGCGCCGCTGTCCCCGACCGGCCGCCGCCCTCGCTCGACGACCTCGCCTACCACCTCACCACACTGTTTCCCCCGGTCCGTCCCCGCGGGCACCTCGAGGTCCGCTACATCGACGCCCAGCCGGGCTCGTGGTGGACGGTGCCGCCCGCGGTGATCACCTCCCTGCTCGATGACGACGACGCCGGACAGTTGGCGCTGGAGATCACCCGTCCGGTGCGCGGGCGCTGGCGTGACGCGGCGCGGCTGGGGATGTCGGACCCGTCGCTGGCCAGTGCCGCCGTTCGGTTGCTCGAACTCGCGGCGACCGTGCTGGCTCGAGAACCGCGGGACAGGCGATTGGCCGGGCAGGTCGAGGGATACCTCGAACAATGGACGGCCAGGGGCAGGAGCCCCGCCGACGACACTGTTGCCGACCGAACCGAGCGGCACGACCGAACCGAGCGGCACGACGGAACCGAGCTGCACGACGGAACCGAGCTGCACGACGGAACCGAGCCGCACGACCGAACCGAGCTGCACGACGGAACCGAGCTGCACGACGGAACCGAGCTGCACGACAGAGCTGAACTGGACGACACGAATGACGGATGGACCGACGGTCTGGGACCGGCCGTCGGCGAGCAGATCGGGGACCTACCGTGATCGACGACATCGACCGGGCGCCTCAAAGCGGCGGCCAACAGCACAGCGAGAACGCCCGCTCGACAAGCGTTCTCGATCTCGACGACCCGCAACTCAAGGAGCGGATCGTCGCCGACCTGGAGCGCGCCCGCGCCCGCACGAGCGGCTTGACCGACGTCCTGGACGACGCCGAGCTCGTCCGCCAGCATTCCCGGCTGATGTCGCCGTTGGTCTGGGATCTCGCGCACATCGGCAACCAGGAGGAGCTGTGGCTGCTCCGCGACATCGGCGGCAGGGAACCGATTCTGCCGGAGACCGTGGACCAGTTGTACGACGCATTCCAGCATCCGCGCGCCGACCGGCCCTCGCTACCCCTGCTCGACCCGGTCGAGTCGCGGTCCTACGTGGTCGACATCCGATCCAAGGTGCTCGACCTGATCGAGCGAACCCCGTTGCACGGCAGGCGGCTCACCGAACGCGGCTTCGTGTTCGGCATGATCGCCCAGCACGAGCAGCAACACGCGGAGACGATGCTGGCCACCCATCAGCTGCGCAAGGGCGAAGCGGTGCTCGACGCGGCTGCGCCGCCGGCCCCGGAGGCTGCCCCGCGGCAGGTCGAGGTACTCATCCCGGCCGGCCCCTTCACGATGGGGACCTCCGCGCACCCGTGGGCGCTGGACAACGAGCGTCCCGCGCATCCGGAAGACGTACCCGCCTTCCGGATCGACGCCTACCCCGTCACCAACGGCGCGTATCAGGACTTCATCGCCGACGGCGGGTACGACGACCGCCGGTGGTGGCATCCGGCGGGCTGGCAGCACCGTCAGGATTCCGGGATCACCGCACCGCTGTTCTGGCAGCGCGAGGGCTCGCGGTGGTTCCGGCGGCGGTTCGGGCGGCTGGAACCGGTGCCCGCCACCGAACCGGTGATGCATGTGTGCTGGTACGAGGCGGATGCCTACGCCCAGTGGGCAGGCAAGCGGCTACCCGCCGAACGCGAATGGGAGAAGGCCGCTCGTCACGACCCGGATACCGGACGGGACCGGCTCTACCCGTGGGGCGACGAGGATCCGACACCGCAG
>JBBQJM010000234.1:0-6696 GCA_038325895.1 Mycobacteriales bacterium | reverse complement strand
GCCGCCGGTCAGCGCATCGGCCTGCGCTGGGCGGGGCCCCGGTCGGGAGCGGTCGACGGTGGCCATCAGTCCACCAGGCTCCTGCCGGTCAACCGCAGGAAGACGTCCTCCAGGGTGGATCGACGGACCAGGGTGGACCGTGGCCGCACGCCACGGGCGTGCACGGCTTCCAACGTGGCCTCACCGTCCTGCGTGTACAGCAGCAGTCGGTCGGGGAGCACCTCCACCCGCTCGACCAGGTCGATGACGAGCGGTTCGGCCTGCTGCTGGGCGTCGGGCATGAACCGTAATTCGAGAACCTCCCGAGAAGAGTGGGTGCCGATCAATTCCGTCGGTGACCCTTCGGCCACGATCACCCCGGCGTCCATCACCACCAGCCGGTCGCAGAGCTGCTCCGCCTCATCCATGTAGTGCGTGGTGACGACCAGCGTCACGCCCTCGGTCTTCAAGCGGAACAGCCTGTCCCACAACACATGTCGCGCCTGCGGGTCGAGTCCGGTGGTCGGTTCGTCGAGCAGCAGCAGCTCCGGTTCGTTGATCAACGACCGGGCGATGGTCAGCCGCCGTTTCATCCCACCGGACAACGCGTCCACCTTGGTGTCCGCCTTGTCGGTCAATTGCGCGAACTCGATCAGTTCCTGCGCACGCCGCCGGCATTCTGACCGGGAAATCCCGAAATAGCGGCCGTAGATGAAGAGGTTCTCCCTGACGGTCAGCTCGGTGTCCAGGTTGTCCTGCTGGGGCACCACGCCGAGCCGACGGCGGATCCGGATGCCGTCGAGCTCCGGATCCAGGCCGAGGATGGACAGCTCTCCCCCGGTCCGTGGCGACACGCAGGCGATCATCCGCATGGTCGAGGACTTGCCCGCGCCGTTGGGTCCGAGGAAGCCGAACGACTCGCCGCGCTCCACCTGCACGTCGATGCCGCGCACCGCTTCCACAGTCTGGCCGGACGTGCCCGGAAAGCTCTTGCGCAGCCCGCGGGCGAAGATCATCGGCGCGGGACGCCCGTTCCCCTCGATGTTCTCTGCGGTCTCTGCGGTCTCGGCGGTCTCGGCGGTCTCGGCGGTCTCGGCGGTCTCGGCGGGCCGCGAGCCCGCCTGCGCGGGCCGAGGGCTCACCGCTGCACCGCCGGCTTTCCGCGGATGTCGTCGCTCCCTCACGGGTTCCGAGGCTACCGCCGCCTACCGACGGCGCGTCCTTGTTTCCGGGGCCGCTGCCCACCCGCCTCCCCGCAGCAGCCGCCGCTGGCTGCTCGGTGTTCGGTGTTCGGTGTTTTCGATGATCAGCGTCGATGATCAGCGTTCGCGGAGCTTCATGCAGGCGGCCACCCGGCGTCACCTGTGCACCGGCTGATCAGCCGCTGAAAGGACCCTGAGCAGCGGAGATAACTTTCCGACAGCGGATGCGCAACACGCGTCATGCTCCGTCCCGTAGACCCGCGGCCGTGGCTACCCTGAAACTCAGCCAGGAAACGCGCGGGCGGCCCACACTGCATGGCAACCTCGGCGGACCCTCGGACGTCCTATCACCGGCCGGCTGCCCGCCGGCCGTCGGTCCGGCACCGGGGACGACGCCCACACACAGAAGACGACGGGTGGGGTGAGACGCCGATGACCACGCCGAGGAATGCCTCCCCTGCCGGCGGCCGGAGACTGCCTCTGCGTGAGACCGGCATCGTCGCCGTCGCCGTCGCCCTGTTGTCGCTGGCGTTCATTTTGCTGGTGACGGCACCCGCGTCCGCACACCAGCAGGAGGACCCGGCCACCGCGCACACCGCGGCCGCGCCGATGATGCTGGCGGGCAACGGGTTGGACATCGCCGCACCGGTGACCGTCGGGTTGGGCCTGCTGCTCCTCGGCACCGTCATGGTGGGCTGGGCGTTCCTGGCCACCGGACGCCAGGACCATCGCGGCGGATCGCTCGACTCCTGACCTACTGGACTTGCTACCTGACCCTTACCGGACCACCGCATAGGCGCGGACCGTGAACGTGCCAAGGCCGTGCACCGCCGGCGGCGCTGCGGAGAAGCGAAACCCGCTGTCCGGCAACTGATCCAGCGCCGTGAGGTGCTCGACGACAGGAATACCCGCGGCCAGCAGCCAGGTGTGCGCAGGGCGCCGGCCGGTGTGCGTGGAATCGATGTTCAGCGAATCGATCCCGACCAGCGCTGGACTGGCCGAGACCAGGAATTCCGCCGCATCGTCGGTGAGGTACGGGTGCGCGGCGAAGTACGCCGGCGTGCCCCAGTGCCGCGCGTGGCCGGTGTGCACCAGTACGGCCCGGCCGGTCAGGTCCTCCTCGCCCAGCGCCGACCGCAGCTGCCGCTCGTCGATCGGGTGGCCGATCGCCGAGTGCGTCGGCGCGTCCTCGCCCAGCACCCTGGCCACAACGCCGTCCAGATCGACCATCCGTTCCAGCGGCACCGCGGCCAGGTCGTCACCGCCGCGGTAGCGATGCGCAGGCGAGTCGAGATAGGTGCCGGTGTTGGCGGCCATCGAGATGGTGCCGATGCTGAACTCGGTGCCCGCCGCGTAGTGCGACGCCGATTCGTCGAACGACAGGTGAGTTCCGATGACGGGGGCCGGGATGCCGGGATAGGTGACCAGGCCGTCGGAGATCGGGTGGGACAGGTCGACGATCCGCCGGCGGACGCCGGTCACCGGTGTCCGCGGATTCACGCCGCCGGTGGTGGTGGCGGTGGTTGCGATCCCAGCACTATCAACGCTCACTGTGGCTCCCAGGATGATCTCGTCACGCTCCTGCCCCGGCCCGAGCCGAATCCAGCCGGGCCGGCGGCCCCATTCGGCGAACCCGAACCGGCCGAAGAAGTCCTGCAAACCCGCTCCGTCACGGACGGCCGCCTCGACCTCACCGACCCCCGCCTCCCGGGCCTGGGCCAACAGTGCCGTCATCAGGCGTGTCCCCGATCCGGACCCGCGGAGGTCGGGGTCCACCATCACCGCGACGATCTCGCCGGTGTGCCGGGACAGGCCCCGTCCGGGGCGCAGCAATCCGACGCCGACCAAGGTGCGGTGACGGTTCAGCGCGAACCCGAAGGCCCGACCGGATCGCAGGTCGTCCACCAGCCCGGCAACTACCGCGGCGACCTCGGCACGGCTGACTGTGGACGCGAAACCGACCGCTCCGCCGGATTCGGCGACCCGATGCCAGAGGGTCACCACGGCGACGCCGAACGCGCTGTCCGATGCCCAGGTGCCGCCCGGACCGACCCTGCGCAGGGTGATCTCGTCAGGTCCAGGCAAGGCGGGATCGGGTGATTCCGCCGCTGATCCCGATGGGCGTGGTCCGCTCACAGGTCGGGGAACCACAGCCCGATCTCGCGCACGGCGGATTCGGTGGAGTCCGAACCGTGCACGAGGTTGGTCCTGGTCTCGAGACCGAAGTCACCGCGGATGCTGCCGTTGGCCGCCTTCTCCACCGGGTCGGTCCCGCCGGCGAGTTGCCGGAACGCGCTGACGGCGCGGGGTCCTTGAACGACGGCGGCGATCAGGGGCCCACCGGTGATGAACTCGACCAGCGCGTCGTAGAACAGCTTGCCTTTGTGTTCGGCGTAGTGCACCTCGGCGACGCTGACGTCGACCACCCGCAGATCCAGCGCGACCAGCGTCAGGCCCTTCTTCTCGATCCTCGAGATGATCTCGCCGACCAGGCCGCGGGCGACGCCGTCGGGCTTGATCATGACCAGGGTGCTTTCGGACACGAGCGGGTGCTCCCTTGTTCGGGCGGTGGGCCGCCTGACGGTGTGGATCGGGCGTGCTGTACGTCATGCCTGCCGGCGCCGTTCCGTGTTCCTGGGCGGGTTACTGCTGCGCGGTGGTCGGCCCCGGCAGCGTACCGGCCGCGAGCCGCCGCCGGAATTCGCCACGGAACCACAGGATCAGCGCCCAGACCAGTCCGAAGACGACGCCCATGATGCCCAGCGGCGGCGTGATCACCCAGCAGGCGATCATCAGCACCTGCAAGGCCAGGATCACCGGCAGCGCGTACGGACGGGAGACGATCGCGCAGGAACCGATCAACAGCACGGCCAGTACGCAGATGATGGCCACGCCGGCCGGCCCGACCCCGCCGCCGGTGTTCGCGGCCACCGGAATGGCCAGCAGCACCGTGATCGCCTCCAGCACCAGAGTCGCGGACATGACACCGCGCAGCCCGCGCTCCGGGTCGTACGGCCGCGTCGGCCGTGCTGCCGCGGTGGGTGTCGCGCCGGACGGCTGATCGGGGGCTGGAACACGCTCGGGTCCCGCCGTGGGTTCGCTCATTCCGGCGCCAGACCCGCGAGCGCGCGGCCGTCACCGGCCGACACGACGGAACCGGTGATCACCACACCGGTGCCGGACGAGTCCTCCGAACCCGATTCGGCCAGGTCGACGGCCAGCGCGATGGCCTCGTCCATCCGCGCGGCGGTGTGCACCCGCTCCTCGCCGAAGACGTCGACCGCGAGATCCGCGAGGTCGGCGACCGGCATGGATCGCGGCGAGGAGTTCCGGGTGACCACGATCTCGTCGAAACTGTCGTCCAGCGCCTGCAGGATCCCCGGAGCGTCCTTGTCGGCCATCACGGCCAGCACACCGACCAGCCGGGAGAAAGAGAATTCCGACGCGAGCGCGGCCGCCAACGCCGTCGCACCGTGTGGGTTGTGCGCGGCGTCCACCATGATCGTCGGCGACGTGCGCACCCTCTCCAGCCGGCCGGGCGAGGCAACGGAGGCGAAAGCGTCCTGCACGGAAGCGATGTCGAGTTGACGGCTGGAACCCGCGCCGAAGAACACCTCGACCGCGGCCAGCGCCGTCGAGGCGTTGACCGCCTGGTGTTCTCCCGCCAACGGCAGGAAGACGTCCTCGTACACCCCGCCGACTCCCTGGATGGTGAGCCGCTGACCGCCGACGGCGAAGGCTCGGTCCAGCACACTGAACTCGCTGCCGTACCGGGCGACGCTGGCGTCGACCTCGATCGTCCGGCGCAGGATGGTGTTCATCGCCTCCTGTGCCTGCGGGCCGACGACCGCGACCGCGTCCGGCTTGATGATCCCGGCCTTGTTACCGGCGATCTCGGTCAGCGTGTCGCCGAGGAAATCGGTGTGGTCGATCCCGATCGGCGTGATCACCGCGACGCCGGCGTCCGCGACGTTGGTGCTGTCCCAGGTTCCGCCCAGGCCGACCTCGATGACGGCGGCCTCGACCGGAGCGTCACCGAAGGCCGAAAAGGCCATCGCGGTGAGGATCTCGAACTTGGACAGCGGCAGTCCGCCCTCCTTGGCGCTGGAGGCATCGATGAGATCCACGTACGGGGCGACGTCCGCATAGGTCTCCACGTAGCGCCCGACGGAGATCGGCGCCCCGTCGATGGCGATCCGTTCGGTGACCAGCTGCAGGTGCGGCGAGGTGAAACGACCCGTCCGGACGCCGACCCGGGTGAGCAGCGCGTCGATCATCCGCGCCGTCGAGGTCTTGCCGTTGGTGCCGGCGATCTGGATCACCGGGTAGGAACGCTGCGGGTTGCCCAGCAGGTCCATCAGGGCGGTGATCCGGGTCAGCGTCGGGGAGATCTGCACTTCCGACCGGCGACGGTCCAGCAGCGTCTCGACCACCTGCAGGGTGAGCGGCGGGGCGTTCGGCACTTGGTCGGCCGGTGAGTCGTCATCGAGATCAGCTGTCGCCGCGGCGATCTCACCGGTGGGGTCCGCGCTGGAGTCCGGGGTGGTCGAGGTCCCAAAAGGATCGGGCAGACCCAGATTGCCGGCGTCCCAGCTGATGTCGCCGGTTGCCGGGAACTCGGATTCGTCGTCCGGGCCGTGGTCCGGCTCGTCGCTGGAGGAGTTGCGGGGGGTGGAGATCACGTCACCGATCCAGCGCGGCGAGCCGCGTCGTCAGGCTATCCACATCCGCTACGGCCTTCGCCGCTCGGGCCCGGATCTTGTCGACCACCGCGGCAGGTGCCCTTCCGACGAACTCCGGGTTGCCCAGTTTCTTCGCGGTGTCCGCGATTTCCTTCTGCGCTGCGGCGAGATCCTTTCTGAGCCTTGCCTTCTCGGCCGCCGTGTCGATGGTGCCCGAGGTGTCCACTCGAACCGTCACCACCACACCGGTGGACAGCGCGAGCTGAATCTCCGCGGTGGCGGCGAAGGAGTCGTCCGCGCTCTCCAGCCGGGTCAACGCGGCCGCGGTGGTGAGCAAGGCCTCGGTGGTGCCTGCTGCGGTGGCGGTCAGGGTGGCGGGGACCTTGCGGGACGGCGCCAGGCTCTGGTCCGCGCGGAATCGACGGATCTCGGTGACGAGCGCCTGCGCGTCGGCGACCCAGGTGGCCGCGCCGGGGTCGCAGGATCGGTCGGAACGTTGCGGCCAGGCGGCGATCACCAACGACTCCCCGCCGGTGAGCGAGGTCCACAACGTCTCGGTGACGTACGGGACGAACGGGTGCAGCAGCCGGAAGAGGTTGTCCAGCACCGTGCCCAGCACCTGTTGGGTGCTCGCGATCCGCACCGGGTCACCACCGGTCACGGGGATCTGTACCTTTGCCAGTTCGAGATACCAGTCGCAGAGCTCGTCCCAGGCGAAGTGGTACAGCCCCTCCGCGGCCTTGCCGAACTGGAAGTCCTCCAGCAAACCCGTGGTCTGGACGATCACCTCGTCGAGCCGGTCCAGGATCCACCGGTCGGCCGGCGTCAGCGCC
>JBBQJM010000233.1:0-6716 GCA_038325895.1 Mycobacteriales bacterium | reverse complement strand
TCATGGTCCCGATCCGGAAGTGACCTTCGACCCTAACGACTGCCCCCCACGCTACGAAGACTGAGGGGACCAGCAGGAGGCGTCATGGAGCAGAGCGCGCGGTCGGTCGGCATGCGGGTCGTGGGCGACCCGCACCTGCTGTCCGTCCCACTCTCCCGCGCCGTTGACGGCCGGGTGGCTGCCCGCTCGCAACCGCAGAGGGGTGACCGCCCGGCACGCCTGCTGGGTCGACCTGTTCGGCAACTCGACCTGCGTCGTCGTCGGCTGCATCACCCGGACGCCCCAACCTCCAACTCACACCATCCTTCTCGATCTGAGGCGATCACTGATGCAGACGATTGACCAGTTCCTGCCAGACCACCCGTTCTTCGCTGGGCTCGATGCCGAGACCATCGACCTGCTGGCGGGCTGCGCGGTCAATGTGCACGTCAGGGCCGGAGAGTTCCTGTTCCACGAGAACGATCCCGCAGACCACTTCTACGTGCTGCGCCGAGGCCGGGTCGCCGTCGAGGTCCACACCCCCGCCCGCGGTGTGGTGCTGGACACGGTCAACGAAGGGGAGATCGTCGGTTGGTCGTGGATGGTGCCGCCGTACCGGTGGGCCTTCGACGCGCGCGCGACGGCCGATGCCAGTGCGGTGGCCTTCGACGCCACCTGCCTGCGTGCCAAGTGCGACGCCGATCCGGTGATGGGATACGAACTGATGAAGCGGTTCGTCCTGATAATGGACCACCGCCTGCAGTCCGCCCGGGTCCGGCTACTCGACCTGTACGGCGAATTCGTTGACTAACGGCGGCGCATCCGGTGCCGGCGGGCAGGTCACCCTGTCGCGACGGGGACTAATGCTGCCGCCGTTCCCCCTTGCTCGGCCGCGTCCTTGGTCAACCGGGGACAGCTACCGCCGCGATCCGTAACGACGATCCGCGGATATTCGGCGGCAACCACTTCTTGGATCTGACGGTGAGGCGATCATGAACGAATCACAGCGACCACTGCGACTGCTGGTCGTCGGCCTCGGCAGCCCCGACCGCGGAGACGACGCCGTCGGTCCGATCGTGGCCAAGCGCTTCGCCGGGCTGCGAGTACCAGGAATCCAGGTGCTGGAGCGGGAGGATCCGACGTCGCTCATCGAGCTCTGGGATCCCGAGGAGGGACGCGCCGATCTGGCGATCGTGGTGGACGCCGTCCGATCCCACGAGATGCCCGGCACGCTGACCATCTTGGAAACCGGGTCTCAGCGCAATCCGCTGCCCCCGGACGCCTGGGCCCGCACCGGTCGCGGTGGCATCAGCGCATTCGGCCTGGCGGAGTTGGTCGAACTCGCCCGCTCCCTGCACCGGCTGCCCCGGAGGGTGGTGCTGGTCGGCATCGAGGCTGCGTCCTTCGAACGCGGCGCCCCGCTGTCGCCGGCGGTCGCCGCCGCGATCGCGCCGGCCATCGATGCGGTCATCGGGGTGTTGTGGGACACCGGGGAGGTGGGGTCGGGACCCGGCGGGCGCCAGGTGCGCCCGCCGTCCCGGTCAAAGCTTTCGTTGATATCGGTCATCCGGCCGAGCGAGCTTGCCAGCTGAGGTGGGCCTTTCTGGTGCGGGAGTGCGGGAGACGGCGGCGCGGTGGGCCCTGGTGCTCGCGTAGCGTTGCGGGGCCGCCCGCCGCATCACGTATCCGACCGGGAGAGCTGTGCAGCTGACCGAGAAGTCCTACGTCGATGACGACTTCGCCGACGTCGACCTTTCCGGCGAAGCCATCGAGGCGGTGAGCTTCGTCGACTGCGATTTTGCCGACGCCTCGCTGGTCGAGGTCAGCACCAAGGGTGCGACGTTCGAGCGCTGCCGCTTCGTCGGCACGGAGCTCTACGGCAGCAGCCACCACGGGACCTCGTTCCTGTCCTGCACCTTCGAACGCTCGGCCTGGCACGGTGCCACCCTCACGGGGTGCCGGCTGATCGGCAGCACCTTCACCGATTGCCGGCTCTTGCCCTTGGCCATCAGGGAGTGCGACCTGACCCTGGTGTCACTGGCCGGTGCGAAACTGCAGGGCGCCGACCTGTCCGGGCTGCGGATGCGCGAGGCGAACCTGGTCGGGGCCAATTTCAGCGGCTGTGACCTGCGCGGCGCGGACCTTCGCGGTGCCCGCGCCGAGCGGCTGGACCTCACCGATGCCGACCTGCGCGGGGCCAGGCTGGACGCGGCCGCCTGGGTCGGTGCCCGGCTCACCGGCGCCGTCGTGGATGTCGACCAGGCGGTGCTGTTCGCGGCGGCGCACGGGCTGGTGCTGGCCCCGACCGAGTAGTTGGATCGTCGATCGGGTGACTCGCCGTGGTTGGGAATACCCCAGGGGGGTATAAAGGTTGCCGTGGGCGAGCGGCTGAACGCCGCGTTCCGGCCGATCGCGTCAAGGGGCTGATGACCTACCACGGCTCTAGCTAGCACCATGAAAAATGGCGGCCACCACTGACCTGGCTGGGTCGACGAACGTCGCCAACCCATGTCGCACCACGGCGCCGAATCGATTTCACCAAGGACAATTTCACCAAGGACAATTTCA
The DNA here is from genome assembly GCA_038325895.1 of Mycobacteriales bacterium. Taxonomy (GTDB): domain Bacteria; phylum Actinomycetota; class Actinomycetes; order Mycobacteriales; family Nakamurellaceae; genus Nakamurella. The sequence goes on along the minus strand of JBBQJM010000233.1, from coordinate 4,169 downwards.
CCAAGGACAATTTCAACGTCTTCTACGAGGCCGCCACCGTGCTGACCGCATTCCTGATGCTCTGGCACTGGTTCGAACTGCGCGCCCGTGACGGCGCCAACGATGCCATCCGCCCCAGTGGGGTGATCGACGCGGTGTTCGCCGAGGTGCCGCCCGCGGAGAAGGCAGGCACGATCGCGTCGTTGCAGCAGGCAGGCCATCGGGTCGCGATGGTGGGGGACGGGGTGAACGACGGGCCGGCGCTGGCGCAGGCCGATGTGGGCATCGCGATCGGCGCCGGCACCGACGTGGCGATCGAGACCGCGGACATCGTGCTGATGCGGTCGGACCCGCTGGACGAACCGGTGGCGTTGCGGATCGGCCGGGGCACGCTGCGCAAGATGCGGCAGAACCTGGGCTGGGCGATCGGCTACAACGCCATCGCGCTGCCCATCGCCGCCGGTGTGTTCGCTCCGGCATTCGGGCTGGTGCTCCGCCCAGAGATCGCTGCCCAGAACATGTCCGGGTCGAGCCTGATAGTCGCGCTGAACACGCTGCTGCTCCAACGACTGACGCTGCCCGCGCCCCCTGACGGTGTCACCGACACTGCCCCGCCACCCGATCGGCGCACGGCCAACCGGGTGGCGCCGACCGGGCACAAGATCGGCAGCGCGCGAGCGGCACCGTCACGAGGGGGCATCAGGATGATCGACCCGTGGCATCATGATCTCTCGTGACCGCCACGATCCTGGACGGCAAGGCCACCCTCGCCGCGATCAAGTCCGAACTGCGGGCGCGGGTCACGGCGCTGGCCGACTGCGGCGTCGTGCCTGGTCTCGGCACCGTACTGGTCGGCGACGACCCCGCCAGCCGCTGGTACGTGGCGGCCAAGCACCGCGACTGCGCCGAGCTGGGCATCGCGAGCATCCAGCGGGAACTGCCGGCCGGCACCAGTCAGGCCGAGGTGGAGGCCGTGGTCGACGAGCTCAACGCCGACCCCGCGTGCACGGCATTCCTGGTCCAACAACCCACTGGGCTCGACGAGTACGCGATCCTGAGCCGGGTCGACCCCGCCAAGGACGTCGACGGACTGCACCCGGTCAACCTGGGCGCGCTGGTCCTCGGCCATCCGGCACCGCTGCCGTGCACCCCGCTGGGGATCATCGAACTCCTCCGCCGGTACCAGGTGCCGATCGCCGGCGCGCATGCCGTGGTCATCGGGCGCGGGCTCACCGTCGGGCGGCCGCTGGGCCTGCTGCTCACCAGGCGCAGCGAGAACGCCACGGTGACCCTGTGCCACACCGGCACCCGCGACCTGGCCGGGCTGGTCCGCCAGGGCGACATCGTGGTCGCCGCCGCGGGCTCGCCTGGTTTGATCACCCGCGAGATGATCAAGCCCGGGGCGGCGGTGCTCGACGTCGGCGTCAGCCGGGTCGACGGGCGCATCGTCGGGGATGTCGCCTCTGACGTCACAGCTGTCGCGGCCCATATTGCACCGAACCCGGGCGGCGTCGGTCCGATGACCAGGGCCATGTTGTTGTCCAATGTGGTGGATGCCGCCGAGATGCTGGCCGCGGCGGCGCCGTAACCGCGTTCGAAGGTTCGCAACCAGATCGACATCGCAGAGGTGGAGTCAGCGGCGGACCGGCGGCAGAAGGGACCACAATGGGCGACGGATCGGACGCTGACGCCCGATCCCGCGCGTTCTGGGACCGCGCCGCCCGCGAGGACGCCCGGTGGCACATCGCGACCGCAGCGGCGACCGACCCCGACCAGTTCGCCGCATCGGGCCGGCGTGAGGTGGACCTGTTCCTGGCTCACGCCGGGCTGGTGCCCGATCGCTCGCTCACGGTGCTGGAGATCGGCTGTGGTATCGGCCGGATGACGGCCCGGTTTGCTGAGATCTACGGCCGGGTTGTCGCCCTGGACGTCTCGCAGGTCATGCTCGACCAGGCCGCCCACCAGATGGCCGGCCGGGACAACATCACCTACCTGCTCGGCAGCGGATCCGACCTGGCCGGCGTCGAGTCGGCGTCGGTGGACGTGGTCTTCTCCTACATCGTGTTGCAGCACGTGCCCACGGTGGCCGGCCAGCTGGAGTACTTCAGGGAGACCCGCCGGGTACTGCGGCCCGGCGGGGTTGCGGCGATCCAGATCCGGTCCAACACCCCGACCGCGTTGGTCCTGGACTGGGGTGGCCACATCGCGCACCTCGTGGGTGGTCACCGCACGCTGTCCAGGGCCTGGCGCGGGGCCCGGATCCCGCGGACCGAGCTGCTCGCGGCGGCATCCGGGGTCTGGGCGAACGGACACTCCGCGGCCGGCCCGCGGGCGACCGTGGAGCTCCGCTCGTTCGGCAAGCGACACACGTGGGTCGTCATGCACCGGGACCACAGCTGATGGCCGACCGAAGAGGGATCCGCGCGGTGCCGATCACCGTCGTGCTGACGATCGTCGTCGTGGCGCTGATCATGATCACACTGGCGCACTGGCGGAGAGGCGCGATCGGGCTGGGGCTCGCCATGCTGGTGGCCGGCCTGCTCCGGGCGTTGCTGAGCGACCGAACCATCGGCGTGCTGGCCGTGCGCGGCAGGCGGTTCGACGTGTCCTTCTACATCCTGTCCGCTGCGGTGATGATCGCGCTGACCCTCGGCACGGTCTGAGCGGGAATCTGCAGCGGGAATCCTCGGCGGGAATCATCACCGGGAACTCATCGCAGCACGGTCTGGACACGGAACTCCCGTCCCGTGGTGCGGCAGCTGGCGCGGGAATGGCGCCCACCACGGACCCGACGGTGCGCGAGGTCAGGGACGAGGGGCCTGGCCCCGCGCCGTGGCGCTCCTGCGCTGGCGGGCGCCCTGGGCGGCCTTACGGCGATCCGGTACACCGCGGTTCTGGAGCGGTAGACCGCCATCCTGCTGCGGGCCGCCGCGGTCCTGCAGCGGGACGCCGCGGTCCTGCAGCGGGACGCCGCCGCCCTCCAGCGGGACGCCGCGGTCCTGCTGCGGGCCGCCGCCGCCCTCCAGCGGGCCACCGGCGTCCGGTGGCGGGCCGTCGCGGCCGGCCCGGCCTACCGCGCCGTCGGCCGCCGCGTCCCGACCCCCGTCCGGACCGGAGTGCTCACCAACGTGATCGCCGGCCTCCAGCCGGGCGAACACCGCGGCGAGCACGGCGGCCTCGTGATCGCTGATCTGTGAGGTGAACTCCCGCTCGATCCCGGCGATGTGCGCGACCGAGGCCTTGCGCAAGGCCGCTCGCCCCGTCCGGGTGATGTGGACGATCACCCCGCGGCCGTCAGCCGGATCGTTCAGTCTCTCGACCAGCCTCTCGGCTTCCATCTTGGCGACCCTGCGGGACAGCCCGGGCTGCGAGAGCACCACCCGGTTGACCAGTTCCTTGAGCCGGAGCTTGCCGTTGTTCTCCGACAGCTGCACCAGCACGTCGTAACTGCCGAGCGAGACAAGGTTCGCCTCGTCCAGATCAGCGGACAGCCGGGTGACCATCCGTGCATGCGCATGAAGGAAAGCCCTCCACGCGGCCTTCCTGTCGCCTTCGAAGAGACCTTCCCCCATATTTCCCCCTGGCCATGACTGAGCGTGACTGGGCGCGGCCAAGCCCCGACCCGCCGCATTCCGCAGTCGTGTACTGACGGTACGGTGCGCGGAGATCGTGCACCAGTGGGGACCCCCCAGGCAACGCGGTCACCTGCAACGAGGCAGCGTGTCCCACTGCCCTTCGAGAGGAGACAAGCCACTTATGGCGAAGATTGCGGTGACGGGCACCGTCGTCGAGCTGGACGGCGACGAGATGACCAGGATCATCTGGCAGTTCATCAAGGACAAGCTGATCCTGCCCTACCTCGATATCAACCTCGAGTATTACGACCTCGGCATCGAGACCCGCGACGCGACGTCCGATCAGATCACCATCGACGCGGCGCACGCCATTCAGAAGCACGGCGTCGGGGTGAAATGCGCAACCATCACCCCGGACGAGGCCCGGGTCGAGGAATTCGGCCTGAAGAAGATGTGGCGATCGCCCAATGGCACCATTCGCAACATTCTCGGTGGCGTCATCTTCCGTGAGCCGATCATCATCTCGAACATCCCACGGCTGGTGCCCGGCTGGACCAAACCGATCATCGTCGGGCGTCACGCCTATGGAGATCAGTACCGGGCCACCGACTTCCG
>JBBQJM010000232.1:0-6735 GCA_038325895.1 Mycobacteriales bacterium | reverse complement strand
CCGGTGACGAGCAGGCGGACCGGTGAGCCCGCCTGCTTGAACTCGTCGACGACGCGTTGCTGCTCCTCGTCCGTGAGCCCGCCGTGCATGATCGCCACCGCGTTCTCGGGCAGTCCGAGGCTTTTGGGGAGCTGTTTGGTCAAGAACCGCAGCGTGGCGACCCGTTCGGCGAACACCACGGCCCGGTCGGCGGAGTTCCGGCCGACACCGATGCTCTTCAGGTACGCCACGAGCGCCGCGTACTTCGCCGACGGTGCGGCCAGCGCAGCCGTGGTGAGATCCGCAAGGCGGTGCAGCGCAACGTCTTCGGCGCCGGTGTCGGGGTGGTCGCGGATCCGCCGCCGCCGTTCCGTCACGGTCTCGGCCAGGGCACTGGGTGAGGACAGGAATGCCTTGGCCAACGTCCAGCCGAACAGGGCACCGCCCCCGGAATACGGGGAGCGGCCACCCGGTGGGAACAGCCAGGTCTGCTCCAGCTCGTGGGCGACCGCGTCCTCGGCGGCGGTCGCGGTGATCAGGATGTTGCGTGGCTCGAGTCGCTCGGCCCAGTCGGCGCCGACCACGGCGGCGACCTCGGGGCTGTGCCGGTGCCGGCGGATGACCAACCGGCGGATCTCCGACTCGACCAAGGTGCCGTCCGGGCGGACCGCGGACGGATCCAGCAGCCGGATCAGCTGGGCGAAGGAATCGGCCCGGCCGTTGTGCGGCGTCGCCGAGGCCAGGATCAACGCCTCCGAATTGGCCGCCAACAACCGGGCAAGCCGGTTGTTCTGGGTGGCCGAGTTGGACAGGTTGTGCGACTCGTCGATGACGACCGCGTCCCAGCGCTGCTTGCTCAGCGCCGCGACATAGCGGTCGGACTTCAGCGTGTCGATGGAAATGATCACCCGGCGGAAGTAGGTGAAAGGGTTCCGGGTGGCGGGCAGCTTCTGCCGGACCCGCTGGATGCCGGCGGAATCCAACCGGACGAACGGCAGGGCGAAGCGGGTCCACATCTCGTGCTGCATCTGCTCCAGCACATGCCGCGGCGTGACGATCAGGATCCGGTCGCCGCGGCCGCGGCGGACCAGCTCGGCGAGAATCATGCCGATCTCCAGCGTCTTGCCGAGGCCGACCGCATCGGCCAGCAGAATGCGGGGGCGCAGGTTCGCCGGATCGAGGGCCTGTCGGACCGCCGACTGCTGGTAGATCAGTGCATCGGCGAGGGCTCGGGTGGACACGGTGAGCGACCGGTCACCGATCGGCATGGCCGTCTTGCGGTAGGTGGATTCCAGCCAGAGCCGCGCACTTCGGTACCGCGGGCTGTCACCGGCGACCACGGTGGCGGCTGCGGGGTCGAGTGCCTCGATGTCGTCAAGGGTGTCGTAGAAGCTGGCGGTTGTGTCCCGGACCAGCTCGGACAGCCCCTGGCCGTGGATCAGCAGGCCGCCGGCCGTCTGTTCCGTTGCGGTGACCAGCCACTCCTCGTCGCGCACGACCACCACGGATCCGGGCGCGAAACCGCGGCCGATCGTGGACGTCGTCACTGACACGCTCCCTCCCCCCTGCACTGAGCGTCGCGTCATCGTAGCGATAAGGCTCGGATCATCATGATGACGTCCGGTCCATGCCCCTCGACTGCGAGATTTACGGGCTCACGGGGCGCGAGGTGGGCCTGTGTGGACAACCCGAATTCCCCACCTGCTCTCGGTATGCTCGCGACGTGGATGATGACGATGTGCCGATCAGCGGTACGCCGTCGCCATCCTTCGATCGTCCGCCGTTGGTCGAGGTTGCGCTCGGTATCGAGTTCTCGCCGGTACCCGGATTCGGTGCGGTCGTGCTGGGCAGGTTCGCGGACCGATTGAAGGACCGGTACCCCGTCGTTCAGGAATACCCCCCGCTTCCGCCAAACCCGCCGATAGGACTGGATGACCAGAACGGGGCCGGGTTGGTCGTCAGCATGGGGGCGCCGTCCATTCGATTGTGGCTATTGTCGCAGGCGCAAGATCAACTTCTGCAGGTTCAGCGAGACCGGTTGATACTGAACTGGCGTGCCGGAACAAATAGCAACAGTTATCCGCGATACCACGAAACATTGCGGCCGGCTTTCGCGCGCGAGTACCGGGATCTGTTGTCCTTCCTCAAGGACGCTGGCCTGCCAACACTGAGTCTTGTTGGAGTCGATGTCACCTACGTCAACGTGTTCGACGGCTCCATCGACAAACGCCCAGAGATTGGCACAATCCTCCGTTCACAGCAGCCGTCCGAGGGTCGTTTAGCCGCCCCGCGAACAACGCGCCTACAACAACAATGGGAATGGACCGGTCACCACGGAGCTGCATCCATCCTCACACTGGATGCAGCTCAGCCGGCCAGCCGAGAGTCCGCGATTGCCATGAATCTGACCGCTCGCTCGTCACTCGGCATGAGTGCCGACATCGACGATGTCCTCCTTAGCTTGGACTTGTGCCATGACGAGGTGGTTTCGGCCTTCGCTGAGCTAACCGAGCCTGACCGACACCTGGAATGGGGGCGCAGGTCATGACGACGATATCCGAACGGCTACTCATCGGTATTGCCACCGCACCACAGCCGTGGTCATCGCACCAACAGCCGACACAGTTCCTGATTCAGCGCGACATGGCTTCACGCGATGACCAACGAAAGATTGCGGTCACGTTCTCGCAAAATTACAGGCCAGCCAAACTCGATCTGATGAATCTCGCAGTAGGGAAGCTGAACCAGCTGCTACAACTCGAACGTAATTGGGACGCCCTCGGCGCAATGCAGGTTTCCGAGACTGCTGCTCTAACGGCGATTCGGTGGCTCGACTTGCTCTCCGATGACGAGACCTTCTCGCCGCAGATCTTTCCGTTGCCGAACGGCGGCGTGCAGGTTGAGTGGTTGGCAGGGGGCGAATCGCTCGAAATCGAGATCGGGCCCAAGAACAATGTCGGTGTTCTCGGTTCGGACGCGGTAGGAAACGTCTTGGTGGAGGGCGACTACCCGGATCCGCAGGGCTCATCCGAGTTGATCATGTCTGCACGGAAGCATCTCAGCGCCCTCTCCGGAGCAGTCCGGGCCGCCGCCAGATCCAGGACATAAGTGGACGACGCACTGCCTCACCCTGAAGACGACTCCAGCATCTCGGACGACGAGGTCCTTTACCGCCGGATCGCGGACTACGGATCGGGGGATCTCGTCGTTGTTGATGCGATCACCGGGCACCGCCGCCCCAGCAGCGGTGCCTTCAAGTCGGATGACGACGGCATCTCCGTCTATTTGAACGGGGTCCTCTCCGAAATAGGGCTGGGTCCGAACGATCTCGTCCGTGCGCCGCAGAACGCAGTCGTCGCACTCCGAGCCACCGTACCTCGGCAGTTGTCCCTCGGTGTTGTTCGTCACGCATGGCCGACCGGCACCGACGACGATGACCACCCGAGAAACGCCGCACACGCCCTGATAGTCGGGTTCCTTGGCCTCAGTGGAAAGGAACGACGCCGCACCCAGAAAGCACTTGCTCAATTGTGCACCTGGGTCATCGATCCCGGAGCACGCAAAAGCGATCCATGACCGCGGGCTGCCGAATCCTGCATCAACAATCGAGCACACCACGCGCTCAGGCAGCGGACAGCACCTCGAGGGCGTGCGCCAGATCCGCCGGGTACGGGCTGGTGAATTCCACCCACCGGCCGTCCTCGGGATGCGCGAAGGCCAGGCTGCGGGCGTGCAGCCACTGCCGGGTCAGGCCGAGTCGCTTGGCCAGTGTCGGGTCCGCGCCGTAGGTGAGGTCGCCGACGCAGGGGTGGCGGGTCGCCGAGAAGTGCACCCGGATCTGATGGGTGCGCCCGGTCTCCAGATGGACCTCCAGCAGGCTCGCCGCGCGGAACGCCTCCAGGGTTTCGTAGTGGGTCACGCTGTCCCGGCCGCCCTCGACGACCGCGAACTTCCAGTCCGACGTCGGGTGCCGGCCGATGGGAGCGTCGATCGTGCCGGCGCTCGGGTCGGGGTGCCCCTGCACCAGGGCGTGGTAGATCTTCTCCACGGATCGGTCCCGGAACGCATCCTTGAGCACGGAATACGCCCGCTCGCTCAGCGCCACCACCATGACGCCGGTGGTGCCCACGTCCAGCCGGTGCACGATGCCCTGCCGCTCGGCGGCGCCGGAGGTCGCGACCCCGATGCCGAGGCCGGCCAGCGCGCCCAGCACGGTCGGTCCGTTCCATCCCGGGCTGGGATGCGCGGCCACCCCCACCGGTTTGTCGATCACCACGATGTCGGCGTCGCGGTAGAGCACGGTCAGCCCGTCGACGTTCTCGGGGACCAGGACCGACGGCAGTTCAGGTTCCGGCAGGGTGATCTCCAGCCAGCTGTCCACGGTCAGCCGCTCCGACCGGGCCACCGAGACGCCGTCGACCAGCACGTCGCCGGAGTCGATCAGGGTGGCGACGGTGGTCCGGCTGATGCCCAACAGCCTGGCCAGCCCGGCGTCCAGCCGCATGCCGGCCAACCCGTCCGGGACGATCAGCCGGCGGACGTCAGCCACGGTCCGTGCCCGCCTGGGGTGTCCCCGTCGACTTCCCCGTCGAACTGGCTGCAGCGTCCTTCTTACGGTCCTTGGTGCGGGTGCCGTCGAAGTCGACGCCGAGCAGCGCGGTGACGACCAGGCTGATGCCGCCGATGGTGATGGCTGAATCCGCGACATTGAACACCGGGAAGTACTGCGCGTTCGGACCGAAGACCGAGACGAAATCCACCACATGGCCCTGCAGGAATCCCGGGGACCGGAAGATCCGGTCGATCAGGTTGCCGCAGGCGCCGCCCAGCACCAGGCCGAGCGAGATCGCCCACGCCGTCGACCGCAGTCGCGGCGCCATCCGGATGATCACCACGACCACGCCGATCGCCACCAGCGCCAGGAGCCAGGTCATCCCGGTGGCCATCGAGAACGCGGCGCCGGGGTTGCGGATCAGCGAGAAATACACCAGCCCGCCCAGGATGCGCGGTGATTCGCCGGGGGTGAGCAGCGCCACGGCGATGATCTTGGTGACCAGGTCGAGGGCGAGCACGGACAGCGCGACGACCGCCAGCAACACCACCCGGCGGGGGTGCTCCGGCGCCGACGCCTCCGCTGTCGGGACGGCGGCCGGGCTGGCGTCCTTCGTGGTGTCCGGAGCCTCCGTCGAAGGCTCGGATTCATTGTTGGGGCGGTCGGTCACCGTCCCAGTGTCCCAAACCCGGCGAAGTGTTCCGACCGCATCACTCGACGGGCTCGCGGTCCCCCCGCTCGCCGAACCAGGAGGCCAGCGCTCCGCCCCGGCTGACCGCGCGCAACCGGCGCTCGGTCTTGGATCGAACCCGCTCCGGGGCGACGATCAGCAACTGGTCGCCGGACTGCAGCCGGACGGTCGGCACCACGGGCACCGGCTCGCCGTCGCGGAGCAGCAGGGCGATCACCGACGGCGCCGGCAGCCGCAGCTGGGAGATGTACACGCCGTGCATCCGGGAGCCCCGCGGGATCGTCACCTGCAGGACATGCGCGTTCATCTCCTCCAGCGGCGCGGCCTCGACCTGCACTTCTTCGGGCTGCCCCACCTGAATGACACCGAGCTTGCGGGCAACCCAGGGCAGCGAGGTGCCCTGCACCAATGTGTAGATGACGACGACCACCACGATGACGTCGACCAGGTAGTCGGAGGTCTTGTCATTCGCCCGGGTGACCAAGGGGATCATCGCCAGCACGATCGGCACCGCTCCCCGCAACCCGGACCAGGACAGGAAGGCCTGCTCGCGCCACGGCAACCGGAACGGCAACGCCGCCGCGGCCACCGAGGCGGGCCGGGCCACCACCAGCACGATCAGCCCGATCACGATGCCAGGGACCAGCGCCTTGGGCAGGTCGGAGGGATTCACGTACAGGCCCAGCATGACGAACAACCCGATCTGGGCCATCCAGCCGAAACCCTCGGCGAAGGACAGCGTGGACGCCCGGTGCGGCAGCCGGGAATTGCCCAGGATGACGGCCGTCACGTAGGTCGCCAGGAAGCCCGACGCGTGCGCGAACGAGCCGACCGCGTACGCGCCACCGATGAACGCCACGGTGGCCAGCGGGTACAGGCCCGCCGCGGGCAGCGCCTCCCGGCGCAGCAACCAGGCGCCGCCGACGCCGATGGCGCCGCCGATCACCGCCCCAGCGACCAGTTCCCACACCACCAGCAACGGGTCGAGCCAGGTGATCGGATCGGTACCGGCCAGGACGACGACGGCGATCACCACCGGCGCGTCGTTGAGCCCGGATTCCAGTTCGAGCGCAGCGCCGAGTCGCGGTTTGACCCCGACGCCGCGCAGCACCGAGAACACCGCGGCGGCGTCGGTACTCGACAGCACGGCACCCCAGAGCAGTGAGGTCCGCCAGTCGTAGCCCATGAACAGGTGCACGCCGATCCCGGCGACAGCGATGGACACCACCACCGACACGGTCGCCAGCGAGATGCCCAACCCCAGTGCCGGCCGGACGTTCTCCCAGCGGGTGGTCAGACCGCCCTCGGCCAGGATGAACACCAACGCCGCCAGCCCCAGCTGTTCGGCCAGAATGGTGTTGTCGAACGGGATGCCGATGACGCCGTTGCCCAGGATCAGCCCGATGCCCAGGTACAACAGCAGCGACGGCATGCCCAGACGCCGGGAAAGCCGCACCGCGACCAGGGCCAGCAGCAGAACGACCGAGATCAACCCGAAAGCGCGCTGGACGGT
>JBBQJM010000231.1:0-6735 GCA_038325895.1 Mycobacteriales bacterium | reverse complement strand
TGCCAGGCGAGGGGGTCGGTTGCCGGATCCCACTTCAGTTCGTTGAGCAGCACACCGCGGTCCGGGTCCATCACCTCATAGCCGAGCAGGCCGTGCTGCCCCGGCGGCAGCCCGGTGCCGAACGAGCCCATCGAGGTCGCGGTGGTGCTCGGGCACCCCACCGTCAGTTCCGGCAGTTTCCGCAGTTCCGACAGTTCCGGCAGTTCCGGCAGTTCCGGCCCGGCGGCAAGCAGTGAGGCGAGAAACGGAGCCTGGGCCGCGGCCTCCTCCAACAGCAGCAGCCCCAGCCCGTCGACGACCACCACACAGACCGATCGGGCGGCCGGCAGGGTGACGGCCGGGCCGTCGACGGCGGTGCCCAGCGCGCGCGCTGCGCCCGGCAGCACCGCCCCCAAGCCGGTGTGGTCGTAGCGGGGCACCACCGGATCAGGGGCGGGAGTCGGGAACCGTACCGAGTCCCTGGCGCGAGTCACCGGTGATACGCGACGGCCGTCATCGACGACAATGCCTTGGCGAACGCGACGCCGTCGGACAACGCGGCATCACCCTCGGCGTCGGCGCTGATGCGCAACGACAGGTCGTCGGCCGTCAGGCTGCCCGTCATCCCGTGGTCCGCCTCGCATTGCGGGTCTCCGCAGGTTGCCGGCTCCAGGTCGATCCTGGACACCGCACCCCAGCCGATCGTCAACGTCAACTCCCTGCCCAAGGCTCCAGGGCGGTATTTCTCGGGATTGGACACCACGTGGGTGACCATCACGCTGCGCACCGCGCTGAGCGGCACCGATTCGCTGGTGGCGATGCCGTGCGCCTCGTCGCCGTGCTCCTCGTCGCCGCCGTGGTCGTCGGCATGCACGAAGATCAACCGGCTGTTCGTCAGGACCACCACCGACAGGTGCCGGCGGATCGTGTCCATGTCGAAGGTGGTCTCGCCGTGAACCAGATGAGCCAGCACCGTCTCGTCGGCCAGAGCGATGTTCAGCACGTCCGCGACCAGCGCGGGGTAGTAGCCGGACTTCTCGATCTTCCTGACGAGTTCGGTCGGTTGTTTCAAGGGCATGGGGACATCGTGGCACTCCCGCGCCGTTCACCACGAGTCGGAGCAACGTCCGGTGTGGACAAAGCAGTCGACCGGGTGAGCCACTGACCGGGGATGAGCACGATGATGGACCGGGAACGGTGGACAAACCACTCGTCATGGCCGAGGGTGTGGGCACCGGCGGTGAGCGCTGGACGCTGACCAGCGACGGCACGGGACGCCGCCGTCGCACCTTGGTCGGCATGAGGTCAGCGCAGGGTCGCGCCCACCCGCTGCGCAGCCAACGCCACGGCGGAGTCCCGCACCGCGGTCGCGGCGGCGGCCGTCAGCGTTCGGTCCGACGCCCGCACGATCATCGAGAACGCCAGCGACTTGCGGCCCGCAGCGACCTGATCGCCGGCGTACACGTCGAACAGCCTGACGGATTCCAGCAGCTCACCGCCCCCCTCACGCAGGGCCTGGAAGACGTCCACGGCCGGCGTCGCCGCGTCCACCACCACCGCGACGTCCACGTGCACCGGCGGGTACGGCGAGATGACCGGCGCCACCGACGGCCGCCGCTCGGGCAGCGCGTCCAGGTTCAGCTCCAGCGCCGCGGTCCGGGGCGGCAGGCCCAAGCGTTCCACCACCGCGGGTGCCAGCTCACCGGCATACCCGATCGGCCAATCGCCGACCCGAATGCTCGCGCACCTGCCCGGGTGCCAGGGCGCCTGCCCGGCGGCGACCACCCGGACGTCGGTGCCGGCCACCGCGCCGACCCGTCGGGCGAACTCGATCGCGTCGGCCCAGCTCGCCGCGCGCCCGCCGCCCCACCACCCCGGCCGGTCGAACGAGCCGGCCAGCACGATCGCCAGATGTCTGGGCTGCAGTGGCAGCGCCGCGTTGAGCACCGCGATCTCGGCGTCAGCGGGTCTCCCGCCGACCCCCACCCGCGGCGGGACCGGAGCGCTGCTTCTGGCCAGGAATACCGAGCCGATCTCGTACACCAGCAGGTCACGAGTGCCGCGAGAAATGTTGCGCAGCACGGTGTCCAGCAGTCCGGACAGCAGCGTCGTGCGCATCAGCGGCCGGTCCGCGTCGAGCGGGTTCACCAGTGCCGTGGCCCGCCTTCGGCTGTCGTCCTGGTCGAGCCCCAGGGCGTCAAGATCGGCGGCACCGATGAACGGGAAGGACAGCGCCTCGGTCAACCCGGCCGCGGCGAGGTCGGCGGTGATCGATCGTTCCCGGCGCTGCCCCGCGGTCAGCCCGGTGCCGACCGGCGCCAGCGGCAGCACCGGGTCGATGGTGTCGTAGCCCTCGAGCCGTCCCACCTCCTCCACCAGGTCGGCCGGCCGGGACAGGTCGGGTCGCCAACTGGGGGCGGTCACCGTCAGCGCCGTGCGGCCTGCTGCGGACGCAGCGCAGCCGACCTGCTCGAGCCGCCGGACGATCACCTCCCGGCTGTACGGGCGGCCGGTCAGCCGCTCGGGCTCGCCCCACGACAGAGCGATCGTCGCGGTTGGCAGCAAGTTGCCAGCCACGTCCGACCGACCGACGATCTGGCCGCCGCCGTAGCGCACCAGCAACTCGGCGGCCAATTCCGCCGCGGCCGCGGAGATCGCCGGGTCGACTGCGCGTTCGAAGCGACGGGACGCCTCGCTCGGCAGCTTATGGCGTCGCGCGGTTGCCCCAATGGCCGGCGGATCCCAGTACGCCGCCTCGATGACGACATCGGTGGTGCCGGAATGGATCTCGGTGGATTCACCACCCATCACACCGGCCAGCGAGATCACGCCGGATTCGTCGGCGACAACCAGGTCGGCGGCGACCAGCCTGCGGACCGAGCCGGCCAGGGTCGTCAGCGTCTCGCCCGCGGCCGCCCGCCGTACGGTGATGCCGCCGGTCAACCGCCCCGCGTCGAAGGCGTGCAGCGGCTGACCCAGATGCACCATCACATAGTTGGTGACATCCACGGCCAGCGAGATCGACCGGATCCCGGCCGCTGACAGCCTGCGGCGTACCCAGTACGGGGACGGTGCGGTCGGCTGGATACCCGTCACCCGGACGGTGACGAACCGGCCACAGCCGACGGGGTCGGCGATTGTCACCGGCCAGCCGCTCTCCGCCCGCGACGGCAGTTCTCGCTCTGCCGGGTCGGCGAACGGCAGGTCGAAGGCGGCGGCGAGTTCCCGACCCAGCCCGCGGATCGACAGGGCGTACCCGCGGTCGGGGGTGATGGACATCTCGATCACCGTGTCGTCGGCGCCGATCAACGCCCGCGCGTCGCTGCCGACCGCGGCGTCCGGGTCGACCACCAGGATGCCGTCATGATCGTTGCCGGTGCCCAGTTCCCGGTCGGAGCAGATCATTCCGTCGGAGACCCGGCCGTAGGTCGAGCGCGAGGCAATGGCAAAGCCGCCGGGCAGCACAGCGCCCGGCAGCGCCACCACCACCTTGTCGCATGCGACGAAGTTCGTTGCCCCGCAAATGATCCCGCGCAGTTTGTCGCTGCCGTCCGGGCCATTGCCCTGGCCGACGTCGACAGCGCAGAAGCGGATCGGCTTCTTCAGCCCGGTCAGTTCCTCTATCGAGAGAACTTGTCCGACAACCAGATTGCCGGTCGTCGGCGGCACGGTGTGCAGCTCCTCCACCTCGAACCCGATGCGCAGCAACGCATCCGACACCTGATCGGGTGTCGTCCCGGCGGGCAGCTGGAGCACATCGGCCAGCCAATCCAGGGAGAGCCTCATCGTCAGACCTCCGATCCGAAGGCCGCGGTGAACCGCACGTCACCCTCGACGAGATCGCGCATGTCGGGGATCTCGTTACGGAACTGCAGGGTTCGCTCGATGCCCATGCCGAAGGCGAAGCCGCTCCACTCGTCGGGATCGATCCCGCAGGCCCGCAGCACGTTCGGGTCGACCATGCCGCAGCCGCCCCACTCCACCCAACCGGCGCCGCCCTTCTTGTTCGGGAAGTACACGTCCATCTCGGCGCTGGGCTCGGTGAACGGGAAGTACGACGGGCGCAGCCTGGTACGCGATTCGGGTCCGAACATGGCGCGAGCGAAGTGGTCGAGGGTGCCCTTGAGATTGGCCATGGTCAGGTGGCGATCGACGGCCAGCCCCTCGACCTGGTGGAACACCGGGGTATGCGTGGCGTCCAGCTCGTCGGTGCGGTAGACCCGGCCGGGACACACCACGTACAGCGGCGGCCGGCGCTCCAGCATGGCCCTGACCTGCACCGGCGAGGTGTGGGTGCGCAGCACCAGCCCGGATCCGGCGGCGATGCCGTTCTCGGTGCCGTTCTCAGCAGGAGGTCCCGAGACGTAAAAGGAGTCCTGCATCTCCCGCGCCGGATGGTCCTTCGGGAAGTTCAACGCATCGAAGTTGAACCACTCGGTTTCCAGCTCAGGGCCCTCGGCGACTTCCCAGCCCATCGCCAGGAAAACGTCCTCGATCCGGGCCATCACGGTGGAGATCGGGTGACGAGCCCCGCCGGGGTGCCGGTCATAGGGCAGCGTGACGTCGACGGCCTCTTCCGCAAGGACCCTGGCGTCCCGCTCCGCGGTGAGCTCGGCGTCGCGTGCCCCGATCGCGGTGTTGACCACGGCGCGCGCCCGGCCGATCATCTTGCCGGCGGTCGCCTTGTCGGACTTGGGCAGTTCAGCGATCGCCCGGTTGGCCAGGGCAAGTGGGCTCTTGTCGCCCGCGTGCGCCAGCCTGGTGGCCTTCAGCGTGTCGAGGTCGGGCGCGGCGGCGACCGCGGCGAGCGCGTCGGCGACCACAGCGTCGATGGCGGCGGCGGCGGTCGGGTTGACGTGGTCGGCAGTGACCGGTGTGGTGGGGCTGGGCATGAGGGCCTTCCGGGCGGGAACGGCGCAGATCGCGATCGTCCGTGATCAGGTGGGAGTCTAGGCGGTGGGCTTCGTCGAGCCCGCCGGACCATGGCGAAGGCGCCCGTCCCGGAAGTCTGTGCGATGGGTCAGCAGCGGTTACTGACCCAGCCCGGGCACGGGCCCGGGAAATCGACGCCCAGGAAGAGGCGCACCGCCGCCGATCGTCATGAAGTCATTCTGGCAGTTGGTGGCCACTCGCTGTGCTGGCCGACCGGCGGGCGGTGCGCCCGCGGGGAAGGGTGTCTGGCTGCGGTGTCCGGCACGGCGCGCGCCTAGAGTCATCCTCATGTCGTGGTTGGAGCGTCTGACAACATCGGCGGGCTCGCTGCTTCGATCCCTGCGCGGCACTCCGAAGGCAGCGAACCGCCCGGCTACTCCGGCTCCGTCCCGAGCCGGCCGCCTACCGGCCACGATCACCGAGTACTCCCCCGGCCGGTCCGGGCCCGGCGCCACCGCCGAGGTCGATCCCCGGCAGATCGGCCCTGTGCGGATGACGTACTCGCCGGTCACCGACGGCGACCCCGACCCCGGCGAGATCGTCTGGACCTGGGTGCCGTTCGAGGAGCGTGACGGCAGGGGAAAGGACCGCCCGGTGCTGGTGGTGGCCGTCGAAAATGGTGGGCGGGAAAAGGGCGGGCGCGACAAGGGCGGGCGCGAAAAGGGTGGGCGCAGCTGGCTCGCGGTTCAGCTGACGTCCAAGTCGCACCAGGCTGACGCCGAGTTCGTGGCCATCGGCGCCGGTGCCTGGGATTCCGCCGGACGCCCGTCCTGGGTGAACATCGACCGGGTGTTCCGGGTGTACGACGGCGGGATGCGGCGGGAGGCCTGTGCCCTGCCCGCGGCCCGCTACCAGGCGGTGGAGCAGCGGCTCCGGCAGCGCTACGGCTGGGGCTGAGCCGCGCGCCTGAGAAGCGGCGGCACACAAGGAGACCCCTCACCGGGCGGCAGGCGGCCGTGGGCCCGGAACGCTGAGCGGCGGCGCGGGGTTGGTGAGATTCGTCAGCAAGGTGCGTGACGGGGCGTTCGGCTCATAGGGGTCTGATAAAGCTAACGCATGTCATGTCGTGAACTCAAGACCGCGTCCATCCTCGACAACGCCCGCCCGGCCGCCGCTGCTCGCCGTCCGCGCGCCGTCCCCCGTGTCGCGATGGCAGGTGCGGTCGCGGTGACCTTGGCCGTCGTGCTGGCCGGGTGCAGCTCCAGCACCAGCCCGAGCACGTCCTCGTCCTCCGCCGCTTCATCGTCATCGGCGTCGTCCTCGGCGTCCTCGGCGGCCTCCGGATCGACCAGCTACCCGGCCGGCAAGGAGGAGATCTGCGGGGCGCGTGACCAGCTCAAGACCTCGATCGACGCGCTGACCAAGCCGGCCCTGCTGCTGGGCGGGACGGATGCGATCAAGGCCGCGGTGACCCAGGTCCAGACGGACGTGAGCGCGGTGGTGGCGGCCGGCAAGCAGGACTACGCCCCGCAGGTCAACGCGTTGCAGACGTCGGTGGACTCGTTGCAGACAGCAGTGGGCAACCTGGGCAGCGGCAGTGTCGCGACGAACATGCAGGCGGTCGGAACCGCGATCGCCGCCATCGGCACGGCGGCCTCCGAGCTGTTCACCCAGTTGAAGACGGCCTGCGGGTCCTGACCCGTGCCGGCCGCGACGCGGTCCTGCCCCGGATCGAGATTCGTGTCAGTTATCCAGGGCGCTGCGCGCCCGCCGGGGGACCGGAAAATTCTGTGCGTCGCTGACGGTTCGGACGGGGTCCTGTGAGGTCCCCCGGTGATCGTCACTGGCGCTGTTTGTGCTGATAGGGGGATACTTTCGGGGTGT
>JBBQJM010000230.1:0-6780 GCA_038325895.1 Mycobacteriales bacterium | reverse complement strand
TAGGCGTCGTTGCCGTTTTGCCACGCCCACGCGTAGACCTGGAAGGCCAACGGGCGACCGGATATCGACCAGTTCGCAACGGGTTTCGGTCAACGCGTGGTCACCGAGGAAGAGGCGATCGGTTGGGCCGGCCCGGCCCGCAACTCGCGCTGGAGATCCAGTACGCGGTGCAGTGCCGCCGCGATGAGGGTTTGAGCAAGACGTTCCAGACGGTAGTGACGCAGGTCGTCCGGTTCTTGGCGACCACGACCGTGACGTCACTGCTTGATCAAGACGAGGACGCTTGGCGGGCGCAGATCGGACGGCCGGCCTCGAAAAACGGGACCCCGCGGGCATCGTTGATCTACGCCAGACGCACGGTCGAGGATCTCGTCGACGCCGGCGGCTGGGAGGCCGAGTATCCGCGGGATGTCTGGCAGTTACGCCGGCTGGGCTTCCCTGGCCAGCAGACCCTGACCTTCCAGGAGATTCCCCAGCCTTGGCTGCGGGTCCTGGTCAAACGGTGGGTCCGTTGGCGGCTCGGAACGGGTCTGGGGTTGGAGGCCGTCCGCCATGGGTTGCGGGCCCTGACCCGGTTAGCCCGGTTCTGCGAGCGCATCGGTGTCACCACTATGGCGGGGGGGAAACGTGTTGTGCTGGGCCACTACCTGGCCGATCTGCAGGCCGGGATGACCGGGCACGCATCGGTATGCATATCGGGCAGCTGAACAACTTCCTGCACCGCTAGCACGGTTGGGACGACACCCTGCCGGCGACCGCGTTGCTGTTTCCCGACGACCATCCGAAGCGCGCCGAACAGCCGCCCCGGGCACTGACCGAGCGGGTCATGTCCCAAGTCGAGCATCCCGACAACCTAGGTCTACCCAAGGTCTACCCTGCGGCGGCGGCGCTCTTGGAGTAATAGGCCCTGCTTGCCGGCGCCAGCAAGAGCACGATGATGGCCGCCGCGATCACCAGGCCGACTGCGTTCATCGCGACGGTCGAGGTGTCGTCGTAGTACAGGACCACAGACAGGTTGCCGATGACGCCGATCGCGGCCACTACCAATGTCAGGATCCGCGCCCATTGCCGACGTGCCCAGAGGTAATAGGCGGCCACCCCGTAGAGCACCAGCAGGAACAGCGGCGCCGTCACCGCGTAGGTCTGATAATCAGCGGGCTTGAAGTAGGCGATGCCGGCCGCGACCAGCGAGATCACCAGTTGAAGGACCACTAGCGCCACCGCGAGGGTGGCTGTGACGGGTCGGGCGGCGTTCATCGAATACCTCCGCTGTGCAGTGGCGACGAGTACGCCACGGTAGGGATAGGAAGACCGCCGGAACGCGAAAGGCTTCAGGTGTTTTGGCCGGCTCGGCCGGCCGCTCCATTTCTTTGAGGACGGTCCTATTGGTAAAGATCAGCATCATGGTGGCCGCCTTCGTGCTGCTGTTTGATCTTGTCCGTTCGCGTCAGTATCTGCCGGCGGCCTCGCGGCGTTCCTGGCGCATGTCGGTCACCATCCTGGTCAGGAAGACAACGATGAGGACGCCGGAGAGGATCACCGACCCGAAGAAGGCGTATTGCGCCCATTGGGCGGCGACGGGTTCGTCGGCGCCTGGTTGGTTCAGCACCCCGGTGGCGATGGACGTTCCGATCAATGCACCGGCCAGCAGCAGTGCGAGCACGATCACGACCGAGATCGCTCGTAGTCGGCCGACCTGGCGGTCGAGGGACGAGGTGTCCAGGTACAGCGAGATCTTTCCCCGTTTGAGCTGTTCGGTCACGGAGAACAGGCCGCGAAGGTAATCGGGCGCTTCCTGCAGCACCTTGGCGATGACCTTGTTGCCTTCTTTCTTGCCGGCCTCGATCAGGTACTCCTCGGTGAAGGTGTCCCTGGCCAGGTCCTTGACGGATTCCAGGGCTGCGGCGCTGAACGGGCGCCCGGGCGGTGCCAGCGGAGTTAAGAACGCCGAAGCCTGGGCCATTGCCTTGAGCGCCAGTGTCAGCTGCGGGTCCAGCCGCAACCCGTTGTCGCGGAGCACCCCGGTGGCCGCGGACAGCACCCGTTGAACATCGGCATGGCTGCCCTTCGGGTAGCGAGACATCTTGCGTTCGAAGTCGTGAGCGAAGGTGTCTTCCCGGATCGGCCGGAACGGGACGCTCAGGGCGCGCAATTGGATGCCCATGCCGGCCATGTCGTCGCGGCTGAACGCCCATAGCAGGGCCACCAGATGGGCGCGTTTGGCCACCGACAGTTCACCGACCATCCCGCAGTCCAGAAAGGTCACGTCCCCGGATTCCAGGTTGACGTAGAGGTTGCCGGGGTGTGGGTCGGCGTGGAAGAAACCGTCGATCAGCAGCATTTTCATCGCGGCCTGCAGGGCGGCGTCGCCGATCGCGGCCACGTCCAGTCCGGCGTCCCGCATCGCGGCGACGTCGGAGATCTTGACGCCCTGGACGAATTCCTGGGTGAGCACCCGCTGGGTGGACAACTCCCGGTACAGCCGGGCGATGCGAACGCCATTGATGTTTTCCAGGTTGGTGGTCAGCCGCTGCATGTTGTAGGCCTCGATGTCGTAGTCGAGTTCCTCCAGCAGGGTGGAGCTGAATTCGTCCAGCATGCCGGCGACGCCAACCTGTCTGGCCCACTTGCTGCGCCGCTCGGCGTACTTCCCGTACAACCGGGCGATGCCGAGGTCGGCACGCACCTGCTTCTGCAGGTTCGGGCGTTGCACTTTTACCGCGACCTCGGTGCCGTCGTGCAGGACCGCCCGGTGCACCTGCGCAAGCGACGCCGCCGCGAGCGGCTTTTCGGAGAAGGACGCGTACAGCTCCTCCGGTGGTGCACCCAGCTCGTCCACGATGACGCCGCGGATGTCCTCATACGGCGCCGGCGGCACCTCGTTCTGCAGCAGGTCCAGTTGTTGCCGCCAGGGGTCCGGCAGCACCGCCGCCTGACTGGAGACGATCTGACCCAACTTCACGTAGGTGGGGCCGAGCTGCTCGATCAGCACGCGGGTGCGGACCGGCGCGGAGAGCGCCGGAATCGGATCGGGGACACGATAGATCCAACGCTGCATCGCCCGGCGTGGACGGCCCAGCGGCGTCCGGTCCACCACACCGGACGCCCCGAACTCGACGAGCGTCGAGTAGACGTGACGCAGCCGCAGACTCTCGCTGATGGTGTCCAAGCCGCTGTTGCTCATGTGATGGTGTCCTTCGGATCGGCCGGCGTTGGTTCGGGCTTCCGGTCGGGCGCCCAGCCGTCCCGGCCGGTGGTGTCCAGGATCGGTGTGCCGGTGCCGAGCGCGGCATCGAAGATCATGCCCAGAATGCCGACCACCAGGCCTCCGGCGAGCAGGGCGAACACTCCGTTGTAGGCGATGTCGCCGTGCAGCAGGACGGCGAGCAGGAACATCACGGCCGCGTTCACCAGCACGACAGCGATTCCGTAGCTGGCGATGAGGTAGCGCAGTGCGAAGAACTGCAGGAACGGTTTGACGGTGGCGTTGAGCGCCCCGGCAACCACCGCGACCAACAGCAGTTCGCCCCAGAACCAGCGTTCGAACCAGAAGCCGGGCAGTGCCACCACCGTGATCGTGACTGCGATCCCGCTGCTGATGACGTGCACGAGCAGGAGTCGCCAGTTGCCGAACTGGGCCTGTAGGCGGGCCTTGGCCACGTGGGCGCCCACGAACGTCGAGGGCTTGGGTGGGGTGCTTGCAGGCGGTGCTGCCCCGAGCGGTTTCTGGGCATGGGTCGCCGGCCGGCTCGGTGCGGTCCCCGGTCTCGTTTCAATGGTCATGTGTTTCTCGCCCCTGCTCGGCCTGCGGTGATCGCCACTTCAGCCTGTCCACCCGGTGGCCGATTGGGCATCACCCGGCGGCTGTTCTCACCTAGGTGAGATTCCGCGGGGCTCCGGCTTTCGCGGGCCGACCGAATGAAGGGGCCCCCGGGCAGTCGATCGATCGGGCGACTGGCGGTGCGGGGTCTTTCGACCCTGCGGTGTGCCGGGGCGCGTCGTTTACCGTTGTGAGCAGCCGGGTGGTGATGGGTCCGTTCTCGGCTGCTGCCCGAGAACGGGAGGAACTGCGGCATGACGACCCGCGAAGCGGACACTGCGGTCGGTCGAGGCGGCGGTCCGGTGCTGGTGCTGACGAAGTTGCGGCCGCCGGGGGTGCGCGATGGCATCCTTCGCCGTGAGTCCCTGGTCGCTCGGCTCGACCTCGCCCTTGCGTCCCGGTTGCTGCTGGTCGCTTGCCCGGCTGGTTTCGGAAAGACCACCCTGCTCGCCTCGTGGGTCGCTGCGCGGGCCGATGATCGACCCGTCGGGTGGGTGAGCCTGGACGAGGGCGACAACGACCCGACCGTGTTGTGGGCGCATGTCATCGAGGCGATCCGCGGGGTCTGCCCCGCTGTCCGCGTCTTTGCGGCGCCAGAAGATGCGGGCTCGGCTCCGTTGATCAGCAGGGTGCTGCCGCTGCTGGTGAATTCGCTGACCGACCAGTCTCCTGTCACGGTCGTCCTGGACGACTACCACCGGCTGACAAATCCGGTCTCGCGGGACAGCGTCGCCTGGTTTCTGGAGCATGCGCCGCCGACCTTTCGACTGGTCATCGCGACCCGCAGCGAGCCACGGCTGCCGCTGGCGGTGCTCCGGGCTCGAGGCGAGCTGGCCGAGCTGAGACCGGACGATCTGCGATTCTCGTTGGATGAGGCCGAAGCTCTGCTCAATGGCCTTCTTGGCCTTGGGTTGACCGCGCCGGACGTGGAAAGCCTGTTCGAGCGGACCGAGGGCTGGCCGGCCGGGCTCTACCTGGCCGCGAAGTCCCTGGAGGGAAAGTCCGATCGGCACGAGTTCGTCGCGCGGTTCGGTGCCTCGAACAGGCACGTGGTGGACCTGCTGGTCGATGAGGTCCTCAACACCCACGAGCCTGACATGCAGACGCTGATGATGCGCGCATCGATCCTGGAGCGGATCAGTGGCCCGTTGTGCGACGCGCTCCTGGAGTCCAGCGGCTCGGCAACGAAACTGGCGGATCTGGCTCGGTCCAACCTGTTCTTGATTCCGTTGGACGAGGAAGGTGAGTGGTATCGCTTTCATCGCCTTTTCGGTCAGCTGCTGCGGGTGCAGCTGGCGCGGCGGGAACCGGGGTCGGAACCCGGCCTGCACCGCCGAGCCTCCGCCTGGCACCGCGATTTCGGAACCACCGATGACGCGGTCACCCATGCCATCGACGCCGGTGATCACGCTGTTGCCGCGGAGTTGATCTCCGCCGTCTGGATCAGGTTCTGTAATGCCTGTCGGCACGAAACCGTCCGCGGATGGCTGCGTCGGTTCCCGGAGAACGCAGTGCACGCCGACCCCCGGTTGTTACTCGTGCATGCGTGGGTGTCCTCGATCTGCGCGGACCGGGTCGAGGCGGCACGATGCATCCTCCTGATCGAAGGGAAGGACTCGGACACCCTTTCCGATGGCCCTTTGCTCGAGGGCTTCGCCTCCGTTGAATCGGGCCTGACGCTGCTGAAGGCGACGATCCCCTGGGGTGATGTCGGCGCCATGGTGGACAACGGCGGACGTGCCGCGGTCCTGGAACCGCCGGGCTCACCGTGGTATCCGGTGGCCTGTTGGGCCATCGCCGTGGGTAGCTACCTGCGCGGAGACCTCAACGGCGCTGACGGATGGTTCGCCGACTCCATCTTCTACGGCGTCCCCGCCGGGCAATGGCTGACAACGACCTCGGCGCTGGGGTACCGATCCCTGATCGCGGGCGAGCATGGTCGGATGGACGACCAGCGAGAACATGCCCGGAGGGCGGTGGAGATGGCCGATCAGCACCGAATCAACGGACTGGTCGGTATCGCCCGCGTCGCACTCGGAGTTTCCCTGGCAGCCGGTGGCCGACCCGGTGACGCGCTGGCCCCGCTCCAGCATGGCATCACCACGATGGAGTACAGGGGGCAACCACCGGAGCTGGCCAACGCGTTGCTGCTCCTCGCCAGGGTGCTTAAAACCGTCGGCGACAGTGAAATGCTCACTCTCACGATCAAGCAGGCACGCTCGATCATCGACTCGTGCCCCGACCCGGGCGCCGTCGGCGATCGGCTGGCTGTGCTGGAACGGCATCGACCGGCGCGTTCGGCGCAGTACGGCGACGAACTCACCGAGCGAGAATTGGAAGTTTTGCGGTTGCTAAGTGGACCGCACGCCGAGAGCGACATCGCCGGAACGCTTTTCGTGTCCTTCAATACTGTGCACACCCACATCCGGGCGATCTACCGGAAACTGCGGGTGTCCTCCCGGGCCGAAGCCATCGACCACGCCTTGTCCGCGGGCCTGCTTTCCGAGGATCTCACCTAGGTGAGATCCGCCGTCAGGTGAGGTGCCCGTCGGATGCGGACGCGACCCTGAGGTCGTGAGAGGTCCGAAGATCTACCAACTCGTCATCCGCGGGGAGGTCGGCGACCAATTCGCTGTGCTGTTCCCGGGCATGCGATTTGCTCGCCACGACGGGCTCACCACCCTGACCGGCCCGGTGATCGATGAGGTACAGCTACTCGGACTTGTCGAACGCACCCAGGAACTGGGCTTCGAACTCCTCTCCCTGGACCAGCTTCCCGGAGACGCCCCCCGACCCGCACCCCGGACGCCCGGAGGCTGTCTGCAGACCGGTCTTCCCATCACACACATCGAACAGGACTCGGTCCGAACGGAAACCGGTCGCCGGGTCAACGGTTCGCAGCCGAAACCCCCCACTGCGCGCACATCATCGAGGAGCAGTTCATGAGCAGCACCATCGAA
>JBBQJM010000229.1:0-6789 GCA_038325895.1 Mycobacteriales bacterium | reverse complement strand
TGCTGCCGGGGGTGTGGGAGGGGATCACGCTGTTCGGTCAGGCCATCCCCGGCCTGCTGCCGCCGGCGCGTGGACCGGCGCTGACGGCGCTGCGAGCGGTCGGTGTGCGCACCCTGACCTTCGCCGATGCCAGCGCGGCGCTCGCCGGGATCGACCGGGAGCCGGGTTTCTGGTGGCAGATCTACCAGGCGCTGGCCACCGCGGATCGGGTTCCGGATCCGGAGGACCTGGCCGACATCCCGGTGCCGCTGGCCGGCGGGCGCCGGTCGCTGGGCGCGCGCAACTGCCTGCTGGCCGCTCCCGATCAGCTGCGCTTTGCCAGGCAGGTCGACCGCCGTGACGACGAGCTCGGTACCACCGACCGGGTCGAGGTCGAGCTGGCCATCAGGGCGGCGCGGGTCATCCCGGGGCTCCGGATCATCGACCCCGCGGCCGCCCACCCGTTGCTCGAACGGCTCGGCGCCCGCCAGGCGGACCCGGACGCGCTGCTCTCGGACCCGGCGCTGGCGGCCGCCGTCGCGCAGCTGCGCAACGAGTTGGACGACGTCGACCCGGATCCGGGCGACGTGCGGGAGCTGGCAGGTGTGGTGCTGGACCTGGTCGCCGCCGGAGGCCGGGGTGAGCTCGCACCCCTGGCCGAACTCGTGCTGACCGACGCCGACGGGCGCCCCTGGCCCGCCGGGGAACTGCTCGCTCCCGGGGCGCCGTTGACGGCCGTCCTTACCGCCGACGCCGACCTGCCGATCGTCGGTCGGGAG
This sequence comes from Mycobacteriales bacterium, assembly GCA_038325895.1. Taxonomy (GTDB): domain Bacteria; phylum Actinomycetota; class Actinomycetes; order Mycobacteriales; family Nakamurellaceae; genus Nakamurella. The sequence continues at coordinate 6,031 of JBBQJM010000229.1, read as the reverse complement.
TGGGTGGAGGCATACCACCCCGACGTGCTGGCCGCCGTCGGGGTGCGCTCCGGTTTCGGCGTGGTCCACCTGGCGGATCCGTCGGCCGATGTCTTCGCCGACCAGCAGGGCTTGCCGCGGGGTCCGGCCGGCGACGGCTTCGACCAGCGCGACCAGCTGCCCGATCTCGACGAATGGCTCGACCAGGCGGAGAACCCGCATGATCCGCTGACCGCCCTGGCCGATCTGGACCTGGTCGACGAGGACAAGTGGCCGGCCGCGCTGGCGTTGATCGCCGGCGATCGCACGGCTCGGGAGTGCCTGGTCGTCCGGGGTGCTGTCGGCCCTGTCGGCCCTGTCGGCACTGTCGGCACTGTCGGCACTGCCGGCGCACCCACGTTGACGTACTCCGGGTGGTGGCTGTCCAGGAACGCCCTGATCGACGGCCGGTCCCCGCGGTCCTGGCGGTTACCCGGCGCGCACGATCTTGCCGGGCTGTACGACCCGCTTTCGGTGCCGCTGGACCCCGCCATTGCCAGGGCCGTCGGGGTGCAGGCGGCGCTTCCGTCCGCCGCCGTCGCCGATCCGCAGGACCTGCTGGACCGGATCGCGGACCCGCGCCGCTCGATCCCGGCGGGCCGGGTACCCGCGGTGACCGCTGCGTTGGTGAGCGCGGTGTTCGGCGTGTTCGGCGCAGCCGCGCCGCTCGCGTCGGATCATGGTCAGCCGCTTTTCGACCTCGACCTGCCGGCGGGCGTGCGGACACTGTCCGGCGAGGTGGTCGATGCCGAGCAGGCGTGGGTTCTGGACGAGCCGTGGCTGGCGCAGGTCATCGGCGCCGAGCGCCTGGTTCCCGGCGGAGCGGACCCGAAACGGGTGGCCGAGCTGTTCGACCTTCCGCTGGCATCGACCCAGGTCCAGGTGGGCCGGGTCCAGGCCGGCGAGAGCGCGGACCTCGAGCATCCGCAGGCCCTCGACGGTGCACTGGAGCGCGCGGCCGGCGCCCTCGGCGTCGAGATCGCAAATCACCGACCGACCATGATTCCGGGGCTGCAGGTGACCGTTGACGGCACTGCCGAACGGGTGCGGTGGTGGGGGAGCGACGACCGGCTCTGGGTGGATGGCTCCGCCGAAGCGGCGGGTCGTGCGGTGGCCTGGGCGGCGCACCGGTGGTCCGATCGGCACACCGCGATCGCGGCCGCCCGTGGTGCGCTGGTCGAGCTGTCGGAGCACGGCCTGGATCGATAGCGCGGTGAAAGCACTACATCGGCGGCCATTCGAGGCGGCCGGCGTGCCTCAGATCGCCTCGTCCAACGCCATCTGATTGGCGCTGCGCGATCCGCGCCGCGCGGCGCGACGCTGCCACGCGTACACCGACAGGCCCATGACACCCAGCACGAAACCGGCCAGGCAGGTCCACAGCCAGACCATCGCATCGTTCGCCTGGAGTGTCGGGATGAAGAACAGCAGCACGACGCACGCGACCAGCCAGATGATCGTCACCGGCGCAGCCACGTGCCACAGGCCGGCCCGCACCGGAGGCAGTGCCGGCGGAACGTAGCGGTCGGGCTCGATCGAAGGGCCGCTCGAGGTCACCGGGCGAGCCTAGCTGCGGCGCTGGTTCCTTCGTGCGCTCGCCGCTTACCGCTGCCATCGGGCCACGTCACGCGGCTCCTGGGGGCGGTCGACTGCGGTTCTCAGTGTTTTCCCCAGGACTCTCCGCCGGGCTGTCCGTGCCTTCCATCAACCGCATTCCGTCAACGCGAATGGGGAACCCTCATGGGATAGCCTGGGCGCGTGTCCGACGTCACCCCGCTGGCCAGCGAGCTGCGTCTCGCCGTGCACCGGCTGACCAGGAGGTTGCGGCAGCAGACCTCAACGGACGGCCTGACCCTCACCCAGACCTCCGCGCTCGCCGTCATCTGGCGCGAGGGTCCGCTCAGCGCAGGCGATCTCGCCGCCCGAGAGCAGGTCAGGCCACCGTCGATCACCCGGGTGCTGGCCGCCCTGGAATCGTTGGGTCTGGTGGCCCGTGAGGACAACCCGCGGGACGGCCGCCAGGTGGTCGTGCGGATCACCCCTAAGGGGCGGCAGCAAATGGACAACTACGTGCGTGAGCGGGAGCTGTGGCTCACCGAGCAGTTGTCCGACTTCGAACCCGCCGAGCAGGAAGTGCTCCGGAAGGCCGCAGCCCTGCTGGATCGGTTGGCGGCGCGGTAGTCCGCTGTGGGCTCGAGCGCCTCAGCCGGTGGATTCCCGGGTCTCGGCCACAGCCACCACCAAGCTGTCGCCATCCCATCTCACCGCCATGGGATCGGTCAGCACTCCGCCGAAACTGCCGTCCGGGAGGGCATTCTCGAAGGCGAGCAACGCCCACTGGCCCGTCCGGTCACGGACCAACTTGCCGACGTACAGACTGTGTCGGTCAGCGGCGTCGCCCCGGCAATGTCGTATGGACCCAGGAGGCCGGTCGCCGGCGCCGCCCAGATGCCGACCGATCTCGACGTTCGCGCCTTCCGCGACGACGACAATTTGCCGTGCAGGCAGTTGAAGATCAGCACCGCGCGACCGCCGACCACCTCCACCTGCGGCACCTGGAGCTGACCGAAACCCGACCCTGGCTCCGACAGTGGCGCGCATGCCAGTTCGTCAGGTTGGCCGACCAAGCGTGACCGATCACCCCGCGATCGTCGATCGGTCCGTCGGTCGCCCGAGCGGTGATCAACAGATGCCAGCCGTCCCCGTCTGGATCCGCGAGCACCCAGGGGTCGCGCCAGTGCTGGTCCTGCCACGGCGAGGGGCCGCCGTGCGTTTCGTACCAGCGAGGGTCTGCGTCCAGCACCGGATTGCCGGCGTGCTTGGTCCAGGTCAGCAGGTCCGCGGAGGTCGCCACGCCGATGCGCTGCACGAGGGTGCCCGCCCGGTCGGTGGTCCCCTGTAGAACATGAACTGCCGTAGAACATGAACTGCCGTAGAACATGAACCACCGTAGAACATGAACCACCGGCCGTCCGGGCCCTGGATGACCGACCCGGTCCACGTCGCGGTCTGGTCGAAGTCGGGCGCATCCCGCGGACCACTGCGTCGTTCACCCGCTCCCAGTGCACCAGGTCGGTGGATATCGCGTGGCCGACGCCGGCTCGTAGGTGGCGCCGGTCCGGGTGGTGGAGCGCTTTGGAGGCGAACAGGAAAAGGCGTGGTAGGTGCCGGTCGACGGTCATGTGCGACCAGAAATCCCAGACCCAGGAGTCGGGAAGCCGGAGCATGCGGGCCAACCTCTCACGAGTGCAGTGGTGTTCACGTCGAGGACGGCCCGTGCCGTGCCAGTAAACTTGGGAGGCATGAGCGAGCGTCAGTTCGATGTGGTGATCTTCGGGGCCACCGGCTTCGTCGGGCGGCTGGTGGCCGAGCACCTGGCCGCCCAGGACCTCGGCGATCTGACCGTCGCGATCGCGGGGCGGTCGGCGGGCAAGCTGGCCCGGCTGCAACAGGCGCTGGGGGTGTCCTGGCCGGTGCTCATCGCCGACTCGGCCGACCAGGAGTCGATTGAGGTTCTCGCACGGTCGGCACGGGTGATCGTCAGCACCGTGGGGCCGTACGGACCTCGCGGTCTTCCGCTGGTGCTGGCCTGCGCGGCCGCGGGCACGTCGTACGCCGATCTGACCGGTGAGGCGCTGTTCGTCCGGCAGAGCATCGATGAAGCGCACGAGCTGGCGGCGAGCACCGGAGCCAGGATCGTGCACGCCTGCGGGTTCGATTCCGTGCCGTCGGACCTGGGCGTGCAGGTGCTCGCCGATCAGGTCCGTCGCGACGGTGAGGGCGAGCTCGCCGAGGCGACGTTGCTCGTCGTGTCGCTCAAGGGTGGCCTCAGCGGGGGCACGGTCGACTCGATGCGGGTGATGGTCGACGACGTCCGCGACGACCCGTCGCTGGCCCGCAGGCTCGCTGATCCCTACCTGCTCAGCCCCGACCGCAGCGCCGAACCGGATCTGGGCCGACAACCGGACACCTTCTTCGTCGAGCGACTACCGGACGGCACCTGGGTGGCACCGTTCGTGATGGCGGGGTTCAACACCCGGATCGTGCGGCGCAGCAATGCGCTGCAGGGCTACGCCTACGGCCGGGAGCTGCGCTACCGGGAGGTGGTGCGGACCGGAACGTCGCTGCTGGCACCGGTCACGGCGGGCGCTGTGGCCCTGGCGACCGGTGCCTTGGCGCTCGGCATGCGCACTCCGGTGGTCCGGCCGTTGCTCGACCGGGTGCTGCCAGATCCCGGCGAGGGCCCCAGCGAGAAGACGCGCCGGAACGGGTATTTCCAGTTGGAGATCCGCGCGCGATCGGTGACCGGCGCCCGGTATGTGGCGACGGTGGCTGCCCCCGGCGATCCCGGCTACGGCGCGACCAGGGTGATGCTGGCCGAAAGCGCGCTGAGCCTGGCGACCGACGAGCTGTCGCCCATTGCCGGGGTGCTCACGCCGGCCACCGCGATGAACGGCGCGTTGACGGACCGGTTGCGTCGCAACGGATTCACCTTCGACGTGCAGCGGTCCGCTGACCAGAGTTCCTGACTGATTGCCGACCAATTCACTGACTGATGTGCTGACTGATGTAGTGACGGATCACTGAGTGACTGACTGGCTGGCCGACTCCCGGCCGGCCGCGGGTCACGCATTGCGGCCGGTCACTTCCGATTCCCGCCGGAGCACCTGAGCTACCACTCTCATCAGCATCACCGAGGAGATCACCAGGCCGAGATAGCCGACGGCCAGCAGTACGCCGGTGTCTCGTTCCACGCCCGCGAGCGACGCGCCGACCAGCATGAGCGTGGAAGCCATCAACCCGACTGCGGCGACGACGGTGAACAGCGTCTGGTCGATCCACCTGGTCAGGTGCGACTGACCGGGCCCGAACGCGTCGACCTGCATCCGCAGCCTGCCGGAGCGGACTTGAAGGGCGACGTCCTCGGCCAGCCCCGGGAGCGCGCGCAGCGACGGCATCGTGCGGAGCACCTCCTGCTGCACGGTGTCCCGGGCGCCCTTGATCGACAGGTCGATCGAGGCGCCGAGGTGGCCGGCTGCGGCCGTGGCCAGATCGACCTGCGGGTCGATCACCCGCAGCGTTCCCTCCAAGGTGACGAGCGCTCGGGCCAGCACGGTGAAGGTGGGCGGCACCGGGATGTCGTGCCGACGCATGACGTCGATGAGTTCCTGGATGCTGCGTGGATCGAATCCGCCGCCGTGCAACTGCTCGCTGAGCAGCCGGCTCAGCTCCACTTCCAAGGCCTGGGTGTCCAGTGCGTCGCCGGCGGTGCCCGAGAGCGCGCGGACCGCCCGGGCCAGCAGCGCCGGCTGCCGGGTCGCCAGCCCGAGGCCCATCAGCTGCAGCGCCTCCAGGCTGACCGGATCGATGACGCCCACGGCGCCGAAATCGATGAGCCACAGGGTGCCGTCGGGGTCGATGAGAATGTTGCCCGGGTGCGGATCGGCGTGAAACAGCCCGGCGTCCATGATCTGCCCGAGAAAGGCCTTCAGCAACCGGTCGGCCAACTCCGCGCGGGGCACCCCACACGCGTCGACCGCCGCGCTGTCGGCCACGGGACGCCCGTTCACCCGGTCCTGAACCAGGACCGCCTCGGTGGTGAAGGCGGTGACGACCGTCGGTACCTCGACCCCGGCGGTGTGCGAGACCGCGCTGAGAGCCTTGGCGTTGGCGGCTTCGTTGACGTAGCTCAATTCCTGGTCGACCGACCGGATCAGTTCGTCGGAAAGTGCGACCAGGCCGAGCGATCGCGCCGCCTCCGACCGCCGGACCGCGACCCGGCTGGCCCAACGCAGCACGGCCGAGTCCCGGGCGACGCCGACCTCGACATCGGGCCTGCGGACTTTGACCACCACCCGCTGCCCGGACTGCAGTTGAGCAAGGTGAGTCTGGCCGATCGACGCGGCGGCCAGGGGTTCGTCGGAGAAGGAGCTGAAGATCTCGGTGATCGGTGCCTTGAGTTCCTCCTCGATGATCGCGCGGATCTGCTCGACGGGCACGGCCCGGACGTTGG
>JBBQJM010000228.1:0-6805 GCA_038325895.1 Mycobacteriales bacterium | reverse complement strand
GCCGGCCACGCCCAGCCCCATTCCGGCGCCACCCAGGACTGTTCCCGGCCCGGCTTCCGCCGGGCGGATTGGTTGACCCCTTCGGCGTACACACCGGTGTAGATCCAGCAGCCGCCGGAGGTGGACCCGTCCGCCCTCATCTCGGTGAACGCGCTGAGCGGCTGCCCGGCCTTCTCGCCGGTGAGGTGGTAGCCGTTGATCTCCCGCAGCACCGCGTCCGCCGACGGTTCGCCTGTCTCGTCGACCGGGTAGTCCCAGGTCAGGTCCAGCAACGGGCGGTCCCGTTCGAGGGTCGATGCCGCCAACCGCTGGCGGAGCTTGCGCCCGAGGTGGACGAAGAAGTGCAGGTCGCTGCGGCAGTCACCGGGAGGCTCGACCGCCTTGTGGTGCCACTGCAGCATGCGCTGGGTCTGGGTGAAGGTGCCGTCCTTTTCCACATGCGACGCGGCGGGGAAGAAGAACACCTCGGTGCCGATGTCCTTCGTGGTCAATTCGCCGGTCGCGATCTCGGGCGCGTCCTTCCAGAAGGACGCCGACTCGATCATGTTGAGATCCTTGATGACCAGCCATTTCAGATGCGCCATGGCCAGCCGCTGCATCTTGCCGTGCGCCGACCCGACTGCCGGGTTCTGGCCGAGCAGGAAATAGCCCTCGATCTTGTCCGCGAGCATGTCCATCACGGTCTGGTAGGTGCCGTGGTCACCGGTCAACCGCGGGAGATAGTCGAAGCAGTAGTCGTTCTCGGCGGTCGCGGCGTCGCCCCAATAGGCCTTGAGCAGGCTGACGGTGTAGGAATCCGCCTCGGTCCAGAAACCCTTCTGGTCCGGTGAGGAAATGGTGGCCAGGTAGTGCTCGAGGTCGCCGTGCTCGCCGACCTTCGGCATCGGCAGGTAACCGGGCAGCAGGTTGAACAGAGTGGGAATGTCGGTGGAACCCTGAATGCTGGCATGTCCGCGCAGCGCCATGATCCCGCCGCCGGGGCGTCCCATGTTGCCCAGCAGCAATTGGATGATGGCGGCGCCGCGGATGTACTGCACGCCGACGGAATGGTGGGTCCAGCCGACCGAATACACCCACGCTGTGGTGCGTTCGCGGCCGCTGTTCGCGGTGACCGCCTCGCAGACCTTGAGGAACTGCTCAGGGGGGACGCCGCAGACCCGCTGCACCATCTCCGGGGGGTAGCGGGCGTAGTGCCGTTTGAGCACCTGGAACACGCAGCGCGGGTCGGTCAGCGTCTCGTCACGGCGGACCCTGCCGTGCTCCAGACTCGCGCCGTGGCCGCCCAGTTCGTGGCCCGCTGCGCGTTCACCCTGGGACTGCTCATCCTGGTCGTCGCCGGAGGCGGAGTCGCGTTCGTCGGTGTCGCGGGCGTCCGCGGTACCGCCGTCGAACTGCGCCGTGCCTTCCCTGCTCTCGGCCGTTCCGGCCCCGCGGTCCGCGGTGGTGGGGGCCTGCTCCTCCTCGCCACTGGCGGCGGATTCGTGCGCCGGCATCCCTTCGTAGTTCCAGGTCTTGGTGTCGTACGTCCCGGTCTCCGGGTCGTAGCCGGAGAACACGCCGTCGATCTCGTCGACGTCCCGGAAATCGTCACGCAGGATCGTCGCCGCGTTCGTGTACGCGAGAACGTATTCGTGGAAATACTTCTCGTTCAACAGGATGTAGTTGACGATTCCGCCCAGGAAGGCGATGTCACTACCGGCGCGGAGCGGCACGTGCATGTCGGCGACCGCGGTGGTCCTGGTGAACCGGGGATCGACATGGATGATCGTCGCTCCCCGAGCCTTGGCCTCCATCACCCACTGGAACCCGACCGGATGGCATTCGGCCATGTTCGAACCCTGGATGATGATGCAGTCAGAATTCTGCAAATCCTGTACGAAACCCGTGGCGCCTCCACGGCCGAAAGAGGCCCCCAAACTGGGGACGGTGGCGCTGTGTCAAATACGCGCCTGGTTCTCGATCTGAATGGCACCCATCGCGGTGAAGAGTTTCTTGATCAGGTAGTTCTCTTCGTTGTCCAGGGTGGCGCCGCCGAGGCCGGCAATCCCCAGCGTGCGACGAACGCGGTTGCCGTCGTCGTCGTGTTCCTGCCAGGTGCGTTCCCGGGTCTCCAGGATGCGGTCGACCAGCATGTCGGTGGCGGTCTCCAGGTCCAGCGACTCCCACTCCGTGCCGTACGGACGCCGGTAGAGCATCGCGGTCTGCCGGCCGGGGCCGTTGACCAGCTGTTCGCTGGCCGAGCCCTTCGGGCAGAGCCTGCCGCGCGACACGGGGGAGTCGGGATCACCCTCGATCTGGATGACCTTCTCGTCCTTGACGAACACCCGCTGACCGCAGCCCACCGCGCAGGACGGGCAGACGCTCTGCACGACCTTGTCGGCGGTGGTGGTGCGGGCCGTCCAGGCCTTGGTGTGCGCGGACACCGCTGCGGCGCCGCGACCCAGCGGATCACCCTCGGTGTACTGCCGGATGACCGGCCAGGACAGCAGGGTGGAGCGCAACGAGCGGCGGGGACCGTCGGCCGATGAGCCACCGTTGCCGCTGTGCTGCACGCGGCCTCCCCCATTGCCCAACGTCCTTGGCTGTCCAAACGGTAGTCGGCGCGGACCGGCAGGACAACGCCTGACCCGTGGCAGTCTGCGGGACCAGCTCAGGCCTGCACCGTTGTCTTGGCGCTCACCACGGCCACCGGGACCCCGCAGTGCCGCTCGACCCGGTGGTGTAGGTCCAGATGCAACCACTGCGACAAGCCGTGCGGGAGCGTCGAGATGATGATCGCGTCGACGCGATCGCGCGCCTGGTAGTCCCGGATGGCGCGCACCGGGTCGTGATCGCCGACCTCGCCGTCGACCGTCGCGCCCAGCCCGCGCATCCATACCAGGCCCGCCGCGAGCCGGGCCGTGGCGTCCGGATCATCGCCGTTGGACGGCGAAGGTGGGCGCATCCCGCCCTGCACCGCGAATGCTTCAGCCATGGCGACCACGAAATCGGCCCGGTGGGTGGCCGGCACCAGCAGGTTGAACCGGGTGGGTGTCTCGGCCATCCGGGCCATGACGGCCTCGGCCAGATGATCACCGCCGAGGGTCTGATTGGCCACGACCATGATCCGGCGCATGGGCGCACCTCCCTGGTTGATCGGCCCGACAAAGATTGCACGGACGATGCTGCCCGTTTCGGGCGGCGACCGCACCTCGACCGGGACCCCGAGTAGCCGGCGCGAAGGCCACGCGGGAGCCGCCGTGACGTCGCGGAACTTCTTGGTGGCGCCCATCCGCTGACCGGCCAGGTAGGCGCGTTCGGACTTGATGAACCCGTCGAAAGGCATGGTGTGCCTTTCCTGTCGTCGGTGCCGGCCGTCGGCACCGGGCGTCTCAAGCGGTGACAACACCCGGGGGGACGAATGCATGCCCGGTGACACTCGACGGTTCAGTGTCGATCTCGCTCGTCGATCTCGCTCGTCGAGCCCGCTTATCGGGGCCGCGAGCGAGTTGGGGGAGTACCGCGGATCGAGTAAGCTGGGCCGTCGCGGCGAACGACTGTCGCGAGCCCGGTCCGGGTGGCGGAATGGCAGACGCGCTAGCTTGAGGTGCTAGTGCCCTTAGGGGCGTGGGGGTTCAAGTCCCCCCTCGGACACGCATGATCTTTCCAGGGCGGGATCCAGGTCTGCAGCGCTCGCGGGTGTGCTGGTGGTGCTGCGGGTGTGACGAGGTCACGGTCAGCGGTGCTGGTACCGGACCAATTCGCAGGTCAGCCCGCCCGACGCACTGGCGCCGGGCCGATCAATGGCTGCGGGCAAGCCGGCGGTTGTATCCGGATTGCCATGGGAAGCGTCCGTGTTGCTCGGGCCAGACCAGTTGTGCTGCAACAATTTCCGGGTACACCCGGCCGACGACGACCAAGTCGGAGGTATCGGAGGCGTCGAGCAGGTAGCCCCGGAGGCCCTGGAATACCTGGTCCACCATCGCCCCGACCCGCGGCGGTTTCCCGGCGCTCACCTGCTGGCCGATGCGGTTCAGGCAGTCCTGGGCGACCCTCTGTGGCAGGCCGTACGTGATGACTTCGGGGAAGCCCAGCGTCGACATCCCGACTGTGTAAGAGAATTCGATACCGTCGTCGGCTCCGCCGTCACAGCCACCACAGTCGCAGCCGGCGCCGCCCACGCCGACCACGGGGAGCCGCGACCACCTGGATGCGGTGCCGTCGTCAATAGCTACGGCTGAGCTACACGAGAGCTACGATTGGATGATGGTGACGGTCATTCCCCAACGGCAGTTGCGGAACAACAACGCCGAGATCCTTGACCGAGTCGAGGCCGGCGAACGATTCGTCGTCACCAGGAACGGAGTCGCGGTGGCTGACGTGGTACCGCACACCAGCCAACTCGGGCCGCCCCGATTCCCCAAGACCTCTGATCTCCTGGCGCGGCATCGGGCGTCCGGTGCCACCGGGCCGGACCGGGAGGCCTGGATGAGGGACATTCGCGATGCCGACACCTTCATCGACGACGACCCGTTCACTGGCCGTGCCTGACCATGCCTTCGCGCTGCTCGACACTTCCTGTGTGATCGAGTACCCGAATCACCTGGACACCCTGGCCGACACCGCCGCCATCAGCACGCTGACCGTCGCCGAACTGGCCTACGGTCTGTATCACGACGATCCAGTGGTCGCCGCCGCACGCGAGGCGCGGTACCGGGCTGTGCTCAACGACTTCGACCCGGTCCCTTACTCCGCCCGGGCGGCGCACCTCTACGGAGCGATCGCGGCCTCTGTGCGGAAATCGGGAAGGAACCCCCGACCACGCCGTATCGACCTCATGCTCGCATCCGTCGCCGCGGAACTCGGCGCCATCCTGCTCACCCGAAACCCTACCGACTTCGCCGGCGTCGGGAACATCATCCAGGTGATCGCAGTCTGAGACGGATCTGCGGTTGATGTTCATGACAATCGGAACAGTCAGAGCCTGGCGGTACGTCGGTCGGCGCGTATCCGCTCGTATTTCCCCGGGCTGCGCGTGCTGTACAGGGCCTCGGCGTCCAGGGTGGCGCAGGTGGCGACCAGGCCGGCCTTGATCAATGGGCCCAGCCGGTCCGCGACGAGCGGATGTGCATCCTGGCGGCCGCGCTGGTGTCGATCAAGAAACGGGCGAGAGCCACCAGTTCAGCGCCAGACTTCGGCGCGCTCATCCGGGTCGGCCAGTTCGGCCAGGGCGCCCTCGGTGAGCCACGCCACCTGCCGGGCCCGGGCGGCCGCGGCGGCGGTCTGACGAAGGGCTTCGCGGACGGTGTCGGACACGCCGGTGGTGTGCAGTTCCCGCTGGGCAGCAGCTAGCACGTCATCGTCGAGGTCGATCAGTCGCTTGGTCATCGGAGCTCCCTGCACCAGCGACCACCTCGATAGATACGGTCTGAGCAGAGGATATATGCCCGGTCACATTCGGCAAAAGGACGCTGGCACCGCTCGAACATGACACAGACGCAACACAGCCCTATCGGGCAAGCTGTGCACGGGGATGCGACAGCGATGGCGAGGTGTGGTGGATTGGCTCCGGGCGACTCGATGCGATTGGTCGCAATCGGCGACAGCACCGTCGAAGGACTGGAGGATCCCGGTCCGGACGGCGTCTATGTAGGCTGGGCGGATCGATTCGCCGACCAGCTGAATGCCGTCCATCCCGGCCTGCTCTATGCGAACCTGGCGGTGCGCGGACAGACGGCGCGCGAGGTCCGCCACACGCAGTTGCGGCGCGCGGTGGAACTCGAGCCGGACGTCGCCGTGGTGATGGCCGGGGTCAACGACGTGCTGCGGCCCAGGCTCGACCGCGCCGCCCTGCGCGATGACCTGTTCGCCATGCATTCGGAACTGGCGGCGATCGGTGCCACGGTGCTCACTTTCACCATGCCCGACATGGCGAGAGTGGCGCCGCTGGCGGTCGTGCTGCGCGGCCGCATTCAGTACCTCAACGCGGTGACCCATGCCTGTGCCGCCCGGTACGGCTCGATCGTCGTCGACCTTGCGTCGGTGTCCGCAGCCAGCCATCCTGCGCTATGGCACACCGACCGACTCCACGCCAACCCTGAGGGACACCGGCGCATTGCCGCCGGCCTGGCCGAGGCGCTGGGGTACGAGGTGGAGGACTGGCGCTCGGATCCGCCCGCAGTCCCGCGGCGCAATCCGGCGAGAGTGGCCGCCGAGGAGACCGCCTGGGCGGTCGGGAACCTGCTGCCGTGGGTCTGGGAGCACCTCCGCGGGCGGCCGCCCGAGGTCGAGCTCACCTGCAAGAGACCAGAGTTACTACCGGTGCGCTGATCAGGTGCCGGCGACGTGGGCCGGGTCACCGGCCTCACAGGCCAACGGGAGACGTGTTGACGCGTCTGTCGGGTCGAGGGGATCTGCTGTCGTTGACGGGTCTCGAGTTTCGCCGATGTTCTGGAGGGCCGCGCATGTTGCACGTCAAACGTTCTGTCCGAGTGGTTGTCGCGATCGTGGCGATCGCTGCGCTGGGAGCCACGGCAGCGTGCTCCGGCATCGGTGCGACCACCCAGGAAGGCGGGCAGGCCGTCGTGGCCACGTCCGCGGCGCCGCTCGCGGTGGTGACCGCGACACCCGCACTGGGCGATATCGCGCTGGCCCCGGCCGAACCGGTGACGATCACCGTCGCGCAGGGCACGATCACCGCCATGACGCTCAGCAACGCCGAAGGGGCGTCGGTCGAGGGCACCCTCTCGGCGGACAAGACGTCCTGGACGCTGGCCGAGCCGCTCGGCTACGGCAAGACCTACACCGTGACCGGGACCGCGCTGGG
>JBBQJM010000227.1:0-6839 GCA_038325895.1 Mycobacteriales bacterium | reverse complement strand
AAGTTGTCGTCACCGACCAACTGCACCCGGTCACCCAGGCGAGCGGTGATCGCGATCCAGCCGTCCCGATCGCCCTCGGCCAGGCCGTCCTCGATGCTCCACACCGGGAACTCGGTGATGATCGCCTGGTACCGGTCGATCATGTCGGCGCTGGACAGCGACTCACCGGCGACCTGGTAAGCGCCGTCACGATAGAACTCGCTGGATGCCGGGTCCATGGCGATCGCCACGCCGTCCCGGCCCGGGGTGTACCCGGCGTCGGTGATCGCCTGGACCAGGGTGCGCAGCACGTCCTCGGGGGTGCTGATGTCCGGGGCGAAGCCGCCCTCGTCGCCCAGTCCGGTGGCGTACCCGGCGTCGTGCAGCAGCCCCTTCAGCTTGGCGTAGACCTGCGCGCCGGCGCGGATGGCCTCGGCGATGGACGGCGCCCCCAGCGGGGCGATCATGAATTCCTGGAAGTCCAGGCTGTTCGGGGCGTGCGCGCCGCCGTTGACGACGTTGAAATGCGGCACCGGTTGGCAGGGGGTCACCCCGCTGGGGATCAGCGATGTCCACAACGGGACGCCGGCGCTGGCGGCATATGCCCGGTAGGTGGCGATCGACACGCCGATGATGCCGTTTGCACCGAGCCGGCCCTTGTTGGGGGTGCCGTCCAGGTCCCGCATCGCCTGGTCGACCGCGGCCGGGTCGGCGAACGACTTGCCCACCAGGGCGTCGGCGATTTCACCGTTGACGTTGCCGACCGCGGTCAGCACGCCCTTGCCGCCGTAGCGGGACTTGTCGCCGTCGCGCAGTTCCACCGCTTCCCGTGACCCGGTGGAGGCACCGGATGGCACCCCGGCCCGGGCGACGGTGCCGTCCGCGAGGGTGACGGTGACAGCCAGCGTCGGGCCACCACGGGAGTCCAGGATCTCCACCGCGTGAACCTTGGACAATTCCAACGGGGACAAATCCAACGGGGACAGTGCCAAGGGGGACGTGCCTGTCATGGGAGCTCCTGCTGGTCGAAGGATGCCGATCACGGAGGGAATCGGTGGTTGGCATGCCGAGTTCGCGCTCGGCGGACCTCCCGGCGGGAGGGTCGGGCCCATGCTCCTCGCCCGATCTGCGCGCTCCCAGAGGCATAAGACCCGATCCGCGCCGCTCGGCGTTGCGCGATCGTGACCTCCGCCGATGCATCCGGGTGACTCCGCGCATCCGTCGAAACAGGCACCAGGGTGCTGCCCGCTCCGGCCAGGTCCGGGCGGGCGCGCCAACGTCGACAGTGAACGAGAGGCTTCCTATGCCCGGACGAGAAACTCTGCCCGACCGACGATTGCCAGGCGGTCCGCGAGCACGCTCACGCCGGACTCGGCTGGTGTTGGCCGGGGTGGTTGCCGCCGGCATGGTCTTGCTGGTGGCGGGATGCACCTCCGAAGCCCTGTCTACCGAAGCACCGTCTACCGAACCGCTGTCCACGGGGATGCTGGACGTGGCCGCCGGCTCCGCCGCTGCCACGGCTGAGGCTGCCCCGCAGACTGGGGCGGCGGCGCCGGCGCCAACAATTTCCGCCGTGCCCCCCACTGGTCGTGAGGTGATCCTGACCGCTACCCTCGCCGTCACGCTGACCGTTCCACCCGTCGCGGTGACCGACGACCCCGCGAAGGACGCTCAAGGCAACTCCGACGCGCGTCGGGAGGCCGTTGCGCAGACCGCCGGTGCGGTCAGGGGTGCCGCGACCGCCGCCGGTGGCTACATGTCCGGGGCCGACGGCGGCGGATCGACCATGACCATCACCGTGCGGGTGCCCGCCGAGCAGTACACCGCGGTGGTCGACAAGGTCGCGGCGTTCGGCGTGCTCGGCAGCCGGTCGGAAACCAGCCAGGACGTCACCGCAGAGATCGTCGATGTGAACAGCCGTGTCCAGTCGATGACCGCCAGCGTCGCGCGGGTCAGGGCACTGCTCGCCCAGGCCGCCGGCATCGGCGACGTCATCGCCATCGAATCCGAACTCGCCTCCCGCGAGGCCGACCTGGAATCCCTTCAGCGGCAACAATCTTCGCTCGCCGGTCTGGTGGCGCTGGCCACGGTGACCGTTACCCTGACGGCGGTCACCGACAGTCCGACCGCGGTGCCGGCGGACTCGCCGAGTGGATTCGTGGCCGGGCTGATCTCGGGGTGGAGTGCACTGTTGGGACTGCTGGCCGTGATCGGCACGGTGCTGGGCACGGTGCTGCCGTTCCTGCCAGCGGTCGCGGCGCTGGTGGTGGCGGGCTGGTGGATGCTGCGCCGAGCGCGGCGGCGGTCGCGTGAGCAGGCGATGCCGGCTGCGGTCGCCGCGGATGAGGTCAGGTCGCCAGCGAGCGTCGGCGCTTCCAGCGCGTGACGGTCTGCTTGCCACCTCCGACGACGCCCCCACCCGGTGCGCTGGGCTCGGCTGCGGCATCATGTCCGCCATGACCTCCACATTGATCCTGTTGCGGCACGGCGAGAGCACCTGGAATGCGCTGAACCAGTTCACCGGCTGGGTCGACGTCCCGCTGTCAGAAAAGGGCACCGCAGAGGCGATCCGCGGCGGCGTCCTGCTCCGAGAGTCCGGCCTGCTGCCCGACGTCCTGCACACCTCGGTGCTGCGCCGGGCGATCACCACCGCCAACCTCGCGCTCGATGCGGCAGACCGGCACTGGATCCCGGTCCGTCGGACCTGGCGGCTGAACGAGCGGCATTACGGCGACCTGCAGGGCAAGGACAAGAAGCAGACCCTCCAGGAGTACGGCGAGGAGCAGTTCATGCTGTGGCGCCGCTCGTACGACACCCCGCCGCCGCCGATCAGCGACACCAACGAGTTCTCCCAGGCCGACGACCCCAGGTATGCCGATCTCGGTGATCTCGCGCCGAAGACCGAGTGTCTTGCCGACGTCGTGGTTCGGATGGAGCCCTACCTGCGGGGCCCGATCTTCGACGACCTGCGGGCCGGCAGCACGGTGCTGGTGGCCGCGCACGGCAACTCGCTTCGCGCGGTCGTCAAGCTGCTGGACAACATCAGCGACGAGGGCATCGCGAAGGTGAACCTGCCGACTGGGATACCCCTGCGGTACGACCTCGACGCCGATCTGCGCCCTGTCACCCCCGGCGGCACCTACCTCGATCCGGATGCCGCCGCCGCGGCCATCACTGCCGTCGCGAACCAAGGCCGGTAAGCCGACCGGGGGGTGACCTTCTGGTGAATCCTGCATGAACGAAGGCAGCCGGGAGGTGGGTGACGGCGCAAACCACCCATCGGCCTGCACGGCGGGTTCCCTTGCCGACCTACCATCACGATGTGTCGGCTTTGTGGTTGGTGATCACCGCCCTCGGCGGGGCTGTCCTGGGATGGCTGGCGTGTGCCGTGCTCATCCCCCGTCCCGGGCGCGGCGCCGAGGCCGAAGGCGATCCCGGCGAACCGCTGGAGCTGGAGGTGCTGCGCCGCTCCAGCACCGGCTACCTCGTGCTGGACGCGGATGGCCGGCCGCTGCTGAGCAACGAGCGGGCCACTGAACTCGGGGTGTTGCGCGGCGGGATGGTGGATCCGCGGATCGCCGAGGCGGCCGGCCGCGTTGCGGTCTCCGGCGAGCCTGTCGACGTCGAGATCCGGCCGGTGCCGACGGCCGCGGCCCTGCTGGCCGCGTCCCACGTGACGACCCAGGTGACAACGCGGCCACCGCCGCGCAGCGCGGTGCTTGCCGTGGCCAGCGCGATGGATCACGGCAGGGTGCTGGTGGCGGCGGCCGACGAGTCCGCCGCCCAACGCGTCGAGGACGTCAGACGCGACTTCTTCGCCAACGTCTCCCACGAGCTGAAGACGCCCGTAAGCGCAATGGGGCTGCTCTCCGAAGCCACCGTCGACGCCGCCGACGATCCGGAGGCCGTGCGGCGCTTTGCCGGCAAACTGCAGATTGAGGCGGTGCGTCTGGGGTCTCTGGTCAACGAGCTGATCGCGCTGTCCCGGCTGCAGGGCGCGGATCCGCTGCTCGACCTGGCGGTGGTCGAGATCGATGCGGTGATCGACGAAACCGTGTCCCGGGTGTCCACCGCTGCCGAGAACAGCGGGATCACCATCACCACCGACGGCCCTTCGGGTTTCCTGATCCGCGGCGATCGCTCGCTGCTGATCACCGCTCTGACCAACCTGGTGGATAACGCCATCAACTACTCCCCGCCCGGGACCGTGGTGTCGATCAGCAGGGTGCTGCGCGACGGTCAGGTACAGATCGCCGTCACCGACCGTGGAATCGGGATCGCGCCGGAATTCCAGGAGCGAGTGTTCGAGCGCTTCTTCCGCATCGACCCCGCCCGATCGAGGGCCACCGGCGGTAGCGGCCTCGGCCTGGCCATCGTCAAGCATGTCGCGGCCAATCACGGGGGGACCGCCGCCCTGTGGAGTCATCCCGGCACTGGCTCGACGTTCACCCTGCGGCTGCCGGTCATCGACGCGCCACCGAGCCGGGCAGCCGCGGATCCCGATACCCCTGCGCACCAAGCCGGTGGCTTGGCCGCGGATGTCCCCCCAACCTTTCCCAGTTCCAGCCGCACCGCCGACCACATTCCCAGCGACAGCACCACCGAACCGGCACACCGAGGAGCCCCGTGACCAAGGTCCTGATCGTCGAGGACGAAGAATCAATGGCCGATCCGCTGGCATTCCTGCTGCGCCGGGAGGGATTCAGCACCCAGATCGCCGCGAACGGCCCCGACGCCCTCACCGAATACGACCGCAACGGTGCGGACATCGTCTTGCTGGATCTGATGCTTCCCGGCATGAGCGGTACCGAGGTCTGCAAACAGTTGCGCGCCCGCGGTCCGGTCCCGGTGATCATGGTCACGGCCCGCGACGCGGAAATAGACAAGGTCGTCGGTCTGGAACTGGGCGCCGATGATTACATTACGAAGCCCTATTCCACCCGCGAACTGATAGCGCGAATTCGAGCGGTATTGCGCAGGGGTGTGGAGGCGGAGGATCCGGGTTCGCCGGTGCTGCAGGCCGGACCTGTCCGGATGGATGTCGACCGGCACGTGGTGAGCGTGCACGGCGATCCGGTGCCCCTGCCGCTCAAGGAGTTCGACCTGCTGGAATACCTGATCCGGAACGCCGGAAGGGTGCTGACCCGAGGTCAGTTGATCGACCGGGTCTGGGGTTCGGATTACGTCGGCGACACGAAGACACTCGATGTGCACGTAAAACGCCTACGGGCGAAGATCGAGCCCGATCCCGCCGCGCCCCGGTATCTGATCACGGTACGGGGACTGGGCTACAAGCTCGAAGTCTGACCGGGTGTCCGGTTTCACCGATTCAGCTGCTCTGGTGCCCAACAAATCCCGGTAGCGTGGTGGATCCGCGCGACGTGCACCGGCTGTCCCCGAACTCCGGCGCGCCGGCCGGACGGGGCAGGGTCGGTCAGCCCCGAGAAGTGGCGGATGTTGGCTCTGTCGGATGTTGGACTGTCGGATGTTGGCTCTGTCGGATGTTGGCTCTGTCGGATGCTGGTGTTGGAGAGGCCGTGGGAATGGAGTGGGACGAGTCCGTCGCGGGCGTGGCCCATGCTGTTCGCATACCGGAAATTCCGGTCGGCATGTCCACCGCTGCCGTCTATCCCGAACCGACGGCGGCCGCCTTCGCGTTGGCCGCCGAACTCGGATATGACGGCGTCGAGGTCATGGTGCAAACCGACCCGGTGAGCCAGAGCGTCGATGCATTGTCCGATCTCGTGCAGGAGTACCAGATACCGGTCCTATCGGTGCATTCCCCCTGCCTGCTGGTGACGGCGAGGGTCTGGTCGTCCGATCCATTGGTCAAACTCGCGCGGTCCGTGGACATGGCCGAGCGCTTGTCGGCGAGTGCCGTGGTGGTTCACCCGCCATTTGTCTGGCAGCGATCGGCGGCGGCCATGTTTGCGCCGTCGGTCGCCGAACTCCAAGATCGGACGGATGTCCGGATTGCGGTCGAAAACATGTTCCCCGTGAAGGTGCGCGGCGCGGTGGTCAACTCCTATCGTCCGCACTGGAATCCTGTCGCGGCCGGACATCGCTGGTTCACCCTTGATCTCTCGCATACCGCGACTTCGCGAATCGACGCCTTGGAGTTGGCTGCCCAGATGGGCGACCGGCTCGGGCACCTGCACCTGGGTGACGGTTCAGGGTCGGCAAAGGACGAGCACCTCGTACCGGGAAGAGGTGGGCAACCGTGTGCCGAAATGCTGGATCTGTTGTCGCGCAACGGCTTCAGCGGTGCAGTGGTGGTGGAGATCTCGACCAGAAACGTAGGCCAGGAGGAACGGGAGATCGATCTGGCCGAGGCGCTGACTTTCGCGAGACTTCACTTGGCCGCATCGGTGTGACACCTGCGCGAGGGGGAACGAAGGTTTGCCCCGGAGTGCGACGACAGCGCCGGGGCTATTGACCCAATTGGCGCCGACGTGCCGACAGAGCGAAATTCTTCGCAGGAAGTCGGCTCGGCGTGAGACAAACTGCCGGATCAGCGCTACGCTGTGTCAGCGCCGGATCGTCGACGAACCGGTCGCTGCTACCTCGAGGCGCTGCGGGTGAATACCGGGTGCGATGTCGCGGGACGTCCATGGAATGTTCGGCCCGCCGAGGTGGTCAGTGGTCGATGCGTCGGCATGGACACGGGATCCCCGGACAACTCGAGAAAGGCACACACAACCATGGCACAGCAGACGATGGTCACGCGAACGGACGACATCGACGGCAGTCGGAATGCCGAACCGGTCTCGTTCGGCTTGGATGGCAAGGTCTATGAGATAGACCTTGGCAGGAAGAACGCAGCTGCACTTCGGAAGGCACTGGGTGAATTTATCCCTGCC
>JBBQJM010000226.1:0-6839 GCA_038325895.1 Mycobacteriales bacterium | reverse complement strand
GGTTTGCGTGTAACCGATGTCGTACGCCATCACCTCGATCTCGGGATCGGTGGTGTTCTGTTCGGCGTAATGCGCCATCAGCACGCCCTGGTCGTGGTGCACAGCCATGTCCCGAGCGAATCCGGCATCCACCGAGCCGCTCGTCGGCGTGGCGGCGGTGTCTGAACCGCCGAACCGGCCGCTGAGTGCGAGACCCGCGGTCGCACCGACCAGCAGCAGGATCACCGCACCGGCGGCGATCAGGAACACCGTCGTGCGGTGGGTGAACCGTCCGGCCGGTGCTTCGGCCGACAACTTGCGCTCAGCGTCGCCGGCAGGGATCTCGGGATTGCCGCCCGGAACGCTTCCACTGTCCGTCACGGCGTCAGGGTCCGGCCGTGGACTCGGTCGCAGACGGCACCGGAGTCGACTCCAGGGCGACTGAGGTCGCCGTGGCCACAGCGGCGCCCGACTGGGGCAGCGTGGTGATCACCGCGCCGTCGGGTACCGACATCTCCGTGGTGTTCGGTGATCCGCCCACCCCCGCCATGGTGACGGCGTCGGCGCCGGGCGGGCTCGGGTCGAAGGCCGGCGGGTTCACGGTGTCGAAGGTCGGCTGCTGGCAGGTCGCGCCTGCCTCCGGGTACACCCAGCGGTTCTGCCGCAGCGCGGTGATGAACTGCTGCACGCGCTCGTCGGTGGCGGAGTCGACCTTGAGCTGGTGTGCCCAGGCCTGCAGGGAAATCGGCGAGTCGAGACCCGGGTACGGCGTGAGGCTGGTGAACGGCTGGCCCTTGACCAGACTCGTCAGCACATCGAGATCGCCGGCCGCGATGGTGTCGGGGTTGTAGGAGATCCAGACCGCCCCGTGCTCCAAGGTGTGGACCATGTTCTCGCTGCGCACCGGGGTGGCGTAGACGATCCCGTTGCAGTTCGCCCAGGTGCCGTCGTGCGGGCCGCCGACCGGTGGGTACCGGTTGTACCCAACCCGCTGATCAGCGGTGATGTGGATGGCGGCCTTGTAGTCGACGTAACTGGCCGGGCTGTCGGCGGTGGCCGGGGTGGACGCGCCCACATAAATGCCGGGGATCTTGGTCGAGGGATCGGGGTTGTCGACGCTCGGCGTCCAGGGCGCCAGCGCATCGGCCTGCGCGGCCTTCTCGCTGTTCTTGTTCAGCACCACGGCGAAGATGCCGCCGGCGAGCAGCAGGATGACCACGACAGCGCCAATGGTCACCCACGGAACGCCTTGCCGGCGGGTCGCCGCGGTGGACGGCGGCTTGCGGTTCTTGGTGTTCTTGTTGGTGGCCATCATGGCGAAGCAATCCTCGTTGTTCTTTTTGCGTCCGGGAATCGTTGCGGAGTGTACGGGGCGAATTCGTGGTGGCCCTGTGAAGCGCGGGCCGAGCCAACCAGCGCCCTCGGCCGGGTGACCCCGTTCCGGGAACGGCACCGCGCTGGTCACACCACACCGTCGGCCTTCCTAGAATGACCGGGTGGATCCCGCGCAGTTGGTCGATGCTGTCCGTCACGCTCTGCAGGCCGCCGTCGCGGCCGGCGAGCTGACCGTTGCCGTCCCCGAAGAAATCACAGTCGATCGCCCCCGCTCCCGCGACCACGGGGACTATGCGACGCCGGTGGCGCTCAAGCTCGCCAAGATCGCGGGCCGGCCGCCACGGGAGATCGCCGCTGTCATCGGCAAGTACCTCGAGCAGGCGCCCGGCATCGACAGCGTCGAGGTTGCCGGCCCCGGGTTCCTCAACGTCACGCTGCACACCGCTGCGGCGGGTGCACTGGTGGGCCAGATCGTTCGGGCCGGCGACGGATACGGACGCGGCGGCGCGCTCGACGGCAAGCGGGTCAACTTGGAGTTCGTCTCGGCGAACCCGACGGGTCCGGTGCACATCGGCGGCGCCCGGTGGGCGGCGGTGGGCGATGCGTTGGGCCGGGTGCTCAGCACCCAGGGTGCGGACGTCGTCCGGGAGTATTACTTCAACGACGCCGGCGCGCAGATCGACCGGTTCGCCCGATCATTGCTGGCCGCGGCGCGAGGTCTGCCCGCCCCGGACGACGGCTACGCCGGCGACTACATCGGCGAGATCGCGGCGCGCATCACGGCGGAGAACCCGGAAGCGCTCACGTTGCCGGACGACGAAGCAACGGAGATCTTCCGCCACGAGGGCACCGAGTTGATGTTCGAGGACATCAAGGCGACGTTGCACCAATTCCGGACCGATTTCGACGTCTACTTTCACGAGAACTCGCTGCACGAAAGCGGCGCGGTCGCCCGGACCGTCCAGCGGCTCAAGGATTCCGGACACCTGACGTTCAAGGACAATGCCTGGTGGCTGGGGTCCACCGCCTACGGCGACGACAAGGACCGGGTGGTGGTCAAGTCCGACGGCGAGCCCGCCTATATCGCCGGCGACCTCGCCTATTTCCTGGACAAGCGCTCTCGTGGTTTCGACCTGTGCATCTACATGTTGGGCGCAGACCATCACGGCTACATTTCGAGGCTCAAGGCCGCGGCCGGCGCCCTTGGTGATGACCCCGACGTGGTCGAGGTGCTGATCGGGCAGATGGTCAACCTGGTCAGGGACGGCGTGCCGCTGCGGATGAGCAAGCGGGCCGGCACCGTCATCACCCTCGACGACCTGATCGACGCCCTTGGTGTCGACGCCGCCAGGTACTCGCTGATCCGGTACTCGGTGGACACCACGCTCGACCTGGACCTCGACCTGTGGACCCGGCAGACCAACGAGAATCCGGTCTTCTACGTCCAGTACGCACACGCCCGGCTGGCCTCGTTGGCCCGCAACGCCGCGGACCTCGGCATCGAACTCGGCTCGATCGACGACTTCGACCCGGCGCTGCTGGACACCCCTCGGGAGTCCGAGCTGATCGCCCTGGTGGCCGCCTACCCCGGAATCCTCAGCGCCGCAGCCGATCTGCGTGAACCGCATCGGGTGGCGCGATACCTGGAGGACCTGGCATCGGGTTACCACAAGTTCTACGACACGGTCCGGGTTCTGCCGCGCGGCGACGAGGAGACCGGCCCGGCCAACGTCGCCCGGTTGTGGCTGTGCGCGGCCACCCGGCAGGTGCTGGCCAATGGCCTTGCGGTGCTGGGTGTCGACGCGCCGGAGCGGATGTGAGGGCACATCCGGCCGGTCCCCGCTCGGGCGAACTGCACACCGATCGGCCCACCGGCGCGGCTCCGGCCGACCTCAACGCGCTCGATCCGGGGGTGTGGGCCCGCGGCGCCCGCCGCGATCCGCACGGTGCGGTCAGCCTGGCCGGCGTCGATATTCGCGATCTGGCCGACTCCTTCGGCACCCCGCTGATGCTCATCGACGAGGCCGACTTCCGCAGCCGCTGCAGGGATTTCGCTGCCGCGTTCGGGCGTGCGAGCGCGGTGCACTACGCCGGAAAGGCCTTCCTGTGCAGCGAGATCGTGCGCTGGCTGGACGAGGAGGGGCTGGCCCTTGACGTCTGCACGGCGGGGGAGTTGACGTTGGCGCTGCGCGCCGGATTCCCGCCCGAGCGCATTGCGCTGCACGGATCCAACAAATCCGGCCACGAGCTCGAGATGGCTCTGCAGCACCGGATCGGTGCCGTCGTCGTCGACTCGTTCCACGAGATCGGTCGCCTGGCAGGGCTTGTCGAGCAATTCGGGCGGTCCGCCGCGGATCCCGTCCCGGTGATGGTGCGGATCACGGTCGGGGTGGAGGCGCACACTCACGAGTTCATCGCGACCGCCCATGAGGACCAGAAGTTCGGGTTCTCACTGGCCGGCGGGGAAGCCGCGGAGGCGGTCCGGCGGGTGGCAGCGTGCCCTGGGCTCAGGCTGATCGGGCTGCATTCGCATATCGGCTCGCAGATCTTCGACCCGTCCGGTTTCGAGGTGGCGGCACACCGGGTCGTCGGATTGCTCCGCGAGATCGTCCGCGAACACCCGGCTCTCGCCCAGAGCATCGTCGCCCTCGACCTCGGTGGCGGGCTCGGTATCGCCTACACCGCCGCGGACGACCCGCCCGCACCCGACCTGATGGCCAACTCGCTGCTCGAGATCGTCAGCCGGGAGTGCCAGATCGCCGGACTGGTGACGCCGTCGGTGGTGGTGGAACCCGGCCGGGCCATCGCCGGGCCCAGCGGGATCACCGTCTACGAGGTCGGGACCATCAAGGACGTCGCGCTGGACGGTGGCCTGGTCCGCCGGTACGTCTCCGTCGACGGTGGCATGAGCGACAACATCCGGACGGCGTTGTACGACGCGGAATACACGATCGTGCTGGCCTCCCGGTCCTCCGACCAGGCGGGGGCGCTGTGCCGGGTGGTGGGCAAGCACTGCGAGAGTGGGGACATCGTGGTGCGCGACTGCTACCTGCCGGCCGACCTCGCGGTCGGCGACCTGGTGGCGGTGGCCGCCACCGGGGCGTACTGCTATGCCATGTCCAGCACTTACAACAGGGTGCCCCGTCCGGCGGTGGTTGCGGTGGCCGACGGCGCGCCGAGGCTCTTGCTGCGCCGGGAGACCAACGACGACCTGATGCACCTGGAGAACGTGTGACAACCCCGCCGCCCGAGACGCCGCCCGAGACTCCGCCTGAGCCAGGGGGTGCCGACCAGGATCCCTCGGCAACCCAGTCACCGGCAGCATCGGATGCATTGGGGTCGTCGGCGCGCTCCAAGCCGCCGTCGCTGGCTCCCGGGGCCGCCCTCCTCGGGCTGGCCGGGGTGCTGATCGTGGTCGTGCTGGTCAAGCCGGACATGCCGGACTGGTTGCGGACCACCATCGCGATCCTGGCGGTCGTCGTCGTCATCGGGCTGCTGGCATACGCCTTCGTGGTCTTCCGCGAGACCACCAGGGGCGGTTCCCGATGACGTCGGGGGTTGCCACCGGCAGCCCGCAGCACTCGCCGGTGCCGGCCGTACGGGTGGGTGTGCTGGGTGCCGGGGTGGTCGGCTCGCAGGTGATCCGGCTGCTCACCGAGCAGGCGGACGAGCTGGCCGCCAGGGTCGGCGCCAAGCTGGAGCTGGTCGGGGTCGCGGTGCGGCGCCCGGCGCGGCATCCGGACGTCCCGGCCGACCTGATCACCACCGACGCGGCCGGCCTGGTCGCGCGCGACGACATCGATGTCGTCGTCGAGGTGATCGGCGGGATCGACCCGACCAAGTCGTTCCTGCTGACCGCGCTGCGCCGGGGCGCCGGTGTGGTCACCGCGAACAAGGCGCTGCTGGCCGAGCACGGCCCCGAGTTGTACGCCGCGGCCGACGCAGCCGGTGCCGACCTGTACTTCGAGGCCGCCGTCGCCGGGGCCATCCCGCTGATCCGGCCGCTGCGCGAATCCCTTGCCGGGGACCGGATCTCGCGCATCATGGGGATCGTCAACGGAACCACCAACTTCATCCTGTCTGCGATGACCGACACCGGTGCCGGCTATCCGGAGGCGCTGGCCGAGGCCACCAGGCTGGGCTACGCGGAAGCGGACCCATCGGCCGATGTGGACGGGTTCGATGCCGCGGCCAAGGCGGCGATCATGGCGTCCATCGGGTTCCACAGCAGGGTCGGTGCGGCGGACGTGCACCGCGAGGGGATCGCCGGGGTGACCGCCGCTGACATCGATGCGGCGCGCCGGATCGGTTGCACTGTCAAACTTCTCGCGATCTGCGAGCGGGTGCGGGTGCGGGTGGCCGGTGGTGCGGCGGCCGGCGACAGCTACACCGAGGCCGTCTCGGCCAGGGTGCACCCGGTGATGATCCCGCAGAACCACCCGCTGGCGGTGGTCGACGGTGCCTATAACGCGGTGTACGTCGAGGCGGAAGCGGCCGGCCGGCTGATGTTCTACGGCCCCGGCGCGGGCGGCGCGCCGACCGCGTCAGCGGTGCTCGGCGACCTGGTCGCGGTGGCGCGCAACAGGATTGCCGGCGGCCGGGGGCCCCGGGAGTCCGCCTACGCGGCGCTGCCCATCCAGCCGATGGGCGAAGTGCTGAGCCGTTACCACATCAGCCTGGACGTGGACGACCGCGCCGGCGTGCTGGCCGTGGTCGCCGGAGCCTTTGCCGAGGCCGGGGTGTCGCTGTCCACGGTCCGTCAGGAGGGCCGGGACGCCGACGCCAGCCTGGTGGTGGTCACCCACAGCGCACCGGATGCCGCACTGGCCGGAACGGTGGCACGGCTGGCCGAACTCGATGCGGTGCATCGCGTCACCTCGGTGATGCGGGTGATGGGAGAGCTGCGATGAGCACAATTGTCGGTCCGGCGGGCGTGGCGCACGCCGCCTGGCCGGGGTTGATCGCCGCGTACCACGACCGGGTGTCCATTCCGCCGGGCGCCACGGTGATCACCCTGCTGGAGGGCGGCACACCGCTGCTGGACGCCCCGTCGCTGTCCGACCGGGTCGGCGCGCAGGTGTACCTCAAGGTGGAGGGCGCCAACCCGACCGGGTCGTTCAAGGACCGTGGGATGACCGTGGCCGTGACCCACGCCGTGGCCCTCGGCGCCAGGGCGGTGATCTGCGCGTCCACCGGCAACACCTCGGCGTCGGCCGCCGCCTACGCCGCCAGAGCGGGTCTGACCTGCGCTGTTCTGGTGCCGGAGGGCAAGATCGCCGCCGGGAAACTGGCGCAGGCCATCGCCTACGGGGCCCGCATCCTGCAGATCGAGGGCAACTTCGACGACTGCCTGGAACTGGCCCGCAAGACCGCGGTCTCGCACGAGGAGATCGCGCTGGTGAACTCGGTGAACCCGGCGCGGATCGAGGGGCAGAAGACCGCGTCGTTCGAGATCTGCGACGTGCTGGGCCGTGCGCCTGACGTGCACTGCCTGCCGGTCGGCAACGCCGGCAACATCACCGCGT
>JBBQJM010000225.1:0-6860 GCA_038325895.1 Mycobacteriales bacterium | reverse complement strand
CGGTCCCTACACCTCTATGGGCTGGAACATCGACCCATCGGGCATGACGGAGCTGCTGACCGACATCGGTTCGCGATACCCGGACCTGCCGTTGATGGTCACCGAGAACGGTGCGGCCTTCTATGACGATGTGTCCGCCGACGGTCGTGTCCATGACGAGAGTCGAGTGTCGTACCTGCACCGGCACATCGACGCCGTCGGCCAGGCCATCGACGCGGGAGTCGACGTCCGCGGGTACTTCCTGTGGTCGCTGCTGGACAACTTCGAATGGTCGTGGGGCTACGACCGCAGGTTCGGCATCATCCGGGTGGACTTCGACACCCTCGAGCGGACGTTCAAGGACTCCGCCTACTGGTATGCCGAGCTGATCCGCACCAACTCATTGCCGCCGGTGGACCGGATCCCGGTCTCGCCCGCAGTCGGGTCGAACGCGGATTAGGACCGGGCGGGCAGATCCGCTTCAGGCCGCGGCCGCGCCGTGGAACGACTCCGCGGCCGCCGTCAGGATCGCCGTCCAGGCACCCAGCACAGCGGAGCTGCCACCGACCGTGGTAACCGTCCAGGACGGCTGATCCTTGGCGAAGTCCTGAACCTGGGCGAGGGTGGGGGCGGTCTCGTGCTTGCCGTGCCACAACCGGACGGGCACTCGGACGGCACGGGGATCGCTCACCCACTGCGGGAGACCGGCCGGCCGGGCAGGCGCCGTCCAGGCCGGCTTGATCTGCGCGACGTCGGCCGCCACGGCCTCGCGGAAGTCCGATTCGCGCCACCGGTCCCCCAGCACCTGTGCGGGGATGGTGTCGAGCCGCTCCAGCATGCGCGACCACGTGGACGCGGTGGTGAGGTCGGCGCCCTTGCCGGCGGTGGAGATCCAGGCCGAGAGAGGCCCGCTCCAGCTCTTCTCGTGCCGGCGTCCGAAGGCACCCCGCAACCCACGGCGGGATTCGTGGTGGCCGGGCAGCCGGACCGAGACACCCGTGACCGACGTGACCAGCGACGGGTAGCGAGCGGCAAACGCGAAGCCGTCATCGGCGCCCTGGCCGATCCCGATCACCGCTACGCGGCCCACGGCCAAGGTTTCCACCATACGCCGGAGGTCTTCCGCGGGCTGCTCGGTCCCGCCGAAGCCGATCGGGTCGGAGGCCCCGATGCCGGGCCGGTCCATCGCGAGCAGCCGGATGTGCACCGGCAACGCACTGTCATGCAGCAGCCAGCCGGGCGCCAAACGCGACGAGCCGGTGTCCGGGATGAGGATGCAGGGCAGCCCACGAGCGCCGCCGTATTCCGCCCATGCCATCGCGCGTCCATCGGGAAGGCGTAACGCTCCGTGAGGGGCGTGCTCGGCCAGCGGGAGCAGGATGTCTTCGTCGTCGAAAAGGTACGACATGGAGCGACTTTCACGCACGACGGTCATCAGTTTCCCTCTGGTTCGGCCCGATCGAGCACCGCCTGGGCGATGCAAAGACCCGCAACACGACGACGTGCACATCACGCGCAGACCCCCGGGGACGGCGCAGCACGAAGCGGCACAGCTCTCTCTCTCTCTCTACTGTTATAAGCGCGGTTGAGACACGATGCACCCCGTTTGAGACCGATCTGTGATGTGACGATTCGGTGACGGCACAAATTGCCGACAATTGGCGCTGTCGGCGGCCAGAGGCGACCCTGAAGTGGTTACCCAGGAATGATCCGAAGGAGGATTGTGACACTTCAGTGTTAGCCGGCGGTCCCGTTGCGCTCGTCGCGCCAGCGAATCCAGGCGGGAAGTGTTGACAGATCGTAATCAGGCCCGGTGACACCGAGGGTGAACTGGGTGAATCCGGCCGCCACGATCGGGTCGGCCGCCGCCGGGCCATCCCCGTGAGCTGCGGTCGAGTGCTCGATCTCCGCCGGGTCACGTCCGATGGCCGCACAGTGTTCGGCGAGCACCGCGGTCTTGCGGCGGAGCGTGTCGATGCTGCCGAACACATGCCAGATCGAGGCGTGCCGGGCGACGAACTTGAGTGTCTTGCGCTCTCCGCCGCCGCCGATCAGTACCGGGATCGGCCGGGTCGGCGGGGGGTTGAGGCGCTCCAGGCGGCGGGTGATCCTGGGCAGGTACTCGCCGAGCAGGTTCAGCCGGCTGCCCGGGGTGCCGAATTCGTAGCCGTACTCGGTGTAGTCCTTCTCGAACCACCCGCCCCCGATGCCCAGGATCAACCGGCCACCGGAGATGTTGTCGACGGTTCGTGCCATGTCGGCCAGCAGATCCGGGTTGCGGTAGCCGCCGCCGGTGACCAGCGCACCGATCTCCACCCGTTCGGTCTGCTCGGCCCAGGCGCCCAGCATGGTCCAGCACTCCAGGTGCTTGCCGTCGGAATCACCGGACAGCGGATAGAAATGGTCCCAGTTGAAGACGATGTCGACGCCCGCGTCCTCGGACCGTAAGACGGCGTCGCGAAGCCGGCCGTAGTCCGCGTGTTGGGGTTGCAACTGCACGCCGATGCGGATCGGCCGTTCGGAAGAGGTCATCCGCACATCGTGCATGGTGATCATGGGCGTGCGCCGCGCGGGTCCGGCTGAGCAACCGCGGTCCCGCTGAGATGTTCTGCTGGTCGCGAACGCTCTGGCCGATCCTCGGTCAGTGTCGGGCTCGCTGGTTACCGTGGCGAGGGTGACCGACCTTACCGACCTCACCGGGCCTGATCGCACCGCAGGTGACCCCGTCGTTGGTCGTGGTGCTGTTCAGCGCACGGCTTTTGATCGTGCTGCTGTTGATCGTGCTGCTGTTGATCGCAATGATGTTGATCGCACAGGGATCGCCGAGACCCGACCGGTAGGACGTGTGGCGGCCGAACCCGCCGACGCGCCAGAGCGGGCGGCGGGCGAACCCGGTCCGCTTGCCGCGGACGCGCACGCCAATGCCGCCGCCAGGCACGCCACGACCGGGGAAGCTTCCGGGGACGCCGCTAGCGGGACTGATCCAGGTCCTCGGGCCAGACTCCGGCAGTTGTGGCCCTACCTCCGCCCGCACCGTCGGGTGCTGTCGCTCGTCGTCGCCGTCTCGCTGCTGGGCGCCGTGGTGGCCATCGCGCAACCCGCCATGGTCGGGCTCGTCATCGCCGACGTCGGGAAGTCCGATCCGCTGGGCGGCGTCGTCGCTCTGCTGGTGGTGCTGATCCTGGTGGGCGCGGTGGTCCGCGGGGTGCAACAGTACCTGCTGCAACGGACCGCCGAGGCCGTGGTGCTGGACACCCGCCGCTTGCTGGTGGCCCGCTTGCTGCGGTTGCCCATTCGCGAGTACGACACCCGCCGTACCGGCGACCTGGTGTCGCGGGTGGGATCCGACACCACGCTGCTTCGCTCCGTTGTCACCTCCGGCCTGGTGGACGCGGTCTCCGGATCACTGATCTTCGTCGGTTCCGTGGTGGCGATGGCATTGATCAGCCCCATGCTGCTGGGGCTGACACTGCTGGTGGTCGCGCTGGCCGTGGCCGTCGTGGTGGTGCTCGGCGGTCGCATCCAGAAGCTGACCCTGACGTCACAGACCCAGGTCGGCGCGCTGGCCGCGGGCGTGGCCAGAGCGATACCGGGCATCCGCACCATCCGCGCCGCCGGCGCGACCCAGCGCGAGACCGTCGTGCTGGATGAGCTGGCGGGCAACGCCTTCGCCACGGGTGTGCGGTTTGCGAAGGTGATGGCGCTGATCGAACCCATCATCGGGATCGCCTTGCAGGGCGCCTTCATCGTGGTGCTGGGCGTCGGCGGGTACCTGGTCGCCGACGGCACCATGCAGGTGGCCGGACTGGTGTCGTTCATCCTCTATCTGTTCATGATGATCATGCCGTTGGGGCAGGTGTTCAACGCCTACACCGCCACCCAGAATGCCCTCGGTGCGGTGATCCGGATCGAGGAGATCACCTCGCTGCCGGAGGAGGAGGTTGCTCCCGCTGGTTTCACCGGCATCGGCATCATGCCCACCCCTGGTACCGCGGCGGACGCGTTGAGCTTCCACGACGTGAGCTACGGCTACAGCGACATCCCGGTGCTGCGCGACGTCAGCTTCACTGTGCCCCGCGGCAGCAAGACGGCCATCGTCGGTCCGTCGGGCGCGGGCAAGTCGACCTTGCTCTCGCTGATCGAGCGCTTCTACGAGCCGGACGCCGGGACCATCCGGCTCGGCGGGGTGGACGTCAGGACCATGACGCGGACGCAGACCCGCGCGGCGATCGGCTATGTCGAGCAGGATTCACCGGTGCTGGCGGGAACGATCCGGGAGAACCTACTGCTCGGCGCGCCGGACGCTGACGACGCAGCGTGCGAGGCGGTGCTGGCCTCGGTCAACCTGACACCGATCCTGCGCCGTGATCCGGCCGGGCTGGACGCGCAGGTCGGCGAGGACGGCATCCTGCTGTCCGGCGGCGAACGGCAACGGCTGGCCATTGCCCGAGCCCTGCTCTCCTCGCCGCAACTGCTGTTGCTGGACGAGCCGACCGCAAGCCTGGACGGCCGCAACGAGCGGGCCCTGCGGGAGGCCATCGACGCCGTCGCGCAGGACCGGACGCTGATCGTGGTCGCGCACCGGCTGGCCACGGTGGTCGACGCCGACCAGATCCTGGTGCTCGAACACGGTCAGGTGCAGGCCGTCGGAACGCACCGGGAGCTGGTGGATTCCAGCCCGCTCTACCGGGAGTTGGCGGCGCACCAGCTGCTGGTCTGATCGTGCGGT
This sequence comes from Mycobacteriales bacterium, assembly GCA_038325895.1. Lineage (GTDB taxonomy): Bacteria > Actinomycetota > Actinomycetes > Mycobacteriales > Nakamurellaceae > Nakamurella. The sequence continues at coordinate 2,152 of JBBQJM010000225.1, read as the reverse complement.
GACGGCGGCTCGATTGCAGACGAGGCTGACGTCGTGGCGGGCCTGGCCCTGGTCGGCTGACGGTGCTGCCCAGCGTGCCGTGAGCTCGGACCGCCCTGTCCGCGCGAGCAGTGCGGTCCGAACAGCCTCTCCATCATGTCTGTGCCAACAAATGCCAACTCGTGCCAACTAGTGCCAACTAGTGCCAACTAGCTACTAGTAGTGCCAACTACACAGCCGCAGCGGCAGCTCTCCCGGCGATCCGCCCGGAGAACAGGCACCCACCCAGGAACGTGCCCTCCAGGGACCGGTATCCGTGCATGCCGCCGCCACCGAATCCAGCGACCTCTCCCGCGGCGAACAACCCGTCAACGGCCGAACCGCTGGGTTGCAGCACCCTGGCCGACAGATCGGTCTCCAGCCCACCCAACGTTTTTCGGGTCAAGATGTGCAGCCGCACCGCGATCAATGGACCCGCCGCGGGATCGAGCATCTCGTGCGGCTCCACGGTTCGCATCTTGCGGTCACCGAAGTACCGGCGGGCACCGGCGATGGCGACGAGTTGCGGGTCCTTGCCGAGTTCCGCGCGGACTTGACCGTCCCGCATCGTCACGGTCCGCGCCAGCTCGTCGGTGTCCAGCAGCGGCTCGCCCACCAGCTCGTTCATCCTCTCGACCAACTCGGGGAGCGTCGGCGCGGTGAGGAAGTCGACGCCGTGATCGAGGAACGCCTGCACTCCGGGGATGATCTTGCCGCCGGCCCTGGTGGTCATCAGCAGCTTGACCGACCGGCCGGTCAGATCGGGGTTCTGCTCCGACCCGGACAGCCCGAACTCCGGCCCGATGGTGCGCTGGTCGAGCAGGAACCAGGAATGCGCCCGGCCGGTGCCGGTGATGTGCCGCACCGTGCCAAGGGAGTCGAAACCCGGGAACAGCGGCGCGGGCAGCCGCCGGCCGAAGGCGTCCAGCCACAGGGGGCTCGGCCCGGACAGGATCCGGATGCCGTGCGCGCTCCACACTGGAGAGTGGTTCACGACGCCCTCGGGGTAGTGCCACATCCGGTCAGGGTTGATCACCCGGCCGCCGGCCCTCTCCGTGACGGCCAGCATCAGACCGTCGGTCGAATCGGGCACGCCGGACAGCAGTTCCGCGGGCGCCTGGCCGTACCCGCCGGGCCAGTTCTGCCGGACAAGATCATGATTGGCGCCGATCCCGCCGGAGGTGACGATCACCGCCCCGGCACCGATCGCGAAATCGCCGACCACCGTCCTGGACGAGCGTTCCCCGCGCCCGACGGTGGTGGGTTCCAGCACCTCGCCGGCTACCCCGGCCACCCCGCGGCCGTCATTCAGCAGTTCGGTGACCCGGTACCGGAATCGGAGCTGGACTCGGCCCGCCCTGACGTGTTCGGTCACCCTCCGGACGACGGGGGGGTGGACGGCCGGCCCTGTTCCCCAGGTGAGGTGGAACCGGGGCACGGAGTTGCCGTGACCGCCGGCCTGGTAGCCGCCGCGCTCGGCCCACTGGACCACCGGGAAGAAGGCGAGGCCCTGCCGGCGCAACCAGGCCCGCTTCTCACCCGCCGCGAAGTCCAGGTAGGCCTGGGCCCAGAGTCTTGGCCAGTGATCTTCGGGCCGGTCAAAGGCGGCGGACCCGAACCAGTCCGCCGCGGCGAGTTCCGGCGAGTCCTTGATGCCGAGCCGGCGTTGTTCAGGGGAATTCACCAGGAACAGCCCACCCAACGACCACCAGGCCTGGCCCCCGAGGCTGGCCGGACCCTCCTGGTCGAGGACGATCACCGACCGCCCGGCGTCCGCCGCCTCGGCCGCGGCGACCAGCCCAGCCAACCCCGCTCCGACCACCACGATGTCCGTCTTCGTCATGCGCAGACCCTTCCACATCACGCAACGACGGATGTCGCGAGAACAGTGTCATCCGAACGGCGCAGCGACGTGCGGCCCAGCGGGCACGCCAGTCCCTGTTCTGCGGCTCGATCGGGGCTGAACGGTCAGGTGGAACTGCAGCGATCACGGTGGGTTATCTATTGCGCACGAAATCATTCCTTCGGGCGAGGTGTCGGAATGTCTGCCGCCGGTAATCTTTTTGCAGTAGACCCAGGGGGCAGGTAACCGTATGCAGTCCACCAGCGAGGTCCTCTCCGGAACCCTGCGGGC
>JBBQJM010000224.1:0-6879 GCA_038325895.1 Mycobacteriales bacterium | reverse complement strand
ATCGATCACGGATCATGGCGTCGCTGAGTGCTGCGCCACCTCCGCCGAAGATCAGCATCGCGGGAACACAACAGACAGGTCCCACCCCGAGCCCACTCGCCCAGCCGCGCCGTATCCAGAGGCCAGCCGCAGCCCAATGATCACCACCTCGGGACCGGCCAAGGTGTGTGCAGCCACGATCGGTCCCTGAACGGTGATCAACTGCCGCCCGTGCCCGCGCCCAAACCCAGCACTCAGCACCCGGTTCAGCCCTGCCCAGCCTCATGATCATCATTTCGGGACCGCCGCAAGTCAATGCGGCCCGCTCCTGCCGGATGCGCGCGGCCCCGCCGCCACCGTCACCCACCCGCCGGCGCAAGTCTGGCCCGCGCTCTCACCCAGCCCCCGACCCGCGTAGTCGGCGCGACCTCCCAACGACCTGCCCCGTACGGTGTGGCAGTGGTAGAGCCCATTCCCACCACCAACGTCCCGAACGCCACTACTCGGCTCGACCCCGCACGGACAGACCCCGCACGGACAGACCCGATGAGCATCAGCCTCGTCGACCTGGAACGCCTGGCGTCCAAGGGCTGGCAGGGCACGTCGACGAAACCCCTCGGTGACTGGCTGCTTCGGGCCGGCGCCGGCTTCACCGGACGGGCAAACTCCGTGCTCCCCTTGGGATCTCCGGCGATGCACATCGACGATGCGCTCGAGGAGATCACTGCCTTCTACCGCGGGCATTACCTGCCGCCACTGTTCCAAGTCCCACTGGACCGGCCCGGTTCTGAGATCGCCCGCCTGGACAGCGATCTCGACGCCCGCAACTGGCCATCGTTCAACCCGACCTGGGTGCTGGTAGCCACCCTGGCGGAGTCGCTGCAACGGTGCCCGACCCGGCCGGACCTGCCGCCGGCACGATTCGAGGACACCGCGTCACCGGCCTGGCTCGGCGGCTATCTGTACCGGGGAAGCCGCCTCCCCCCGTCTGCGGTCGAGGTACTCGAGAACGCGGAGAACGTCGTCTTTGCCTCCATCGCCGACAACGACGGCCAGGCCGCGGTCGCCCGCGGCGTGCTCACCGGCGACTGGCTCGGGGTCACCGCCCTCACCGTCGATCAGACCCGGCGCCGCGGCGGCGTAGGTCGTCAGCTGATGGCCGAGCTGACCCGCTGGGCGGTGCAGCGCGGCGCGCACTCGGCGTACCTGCAGGTCGCGGCCGAGAACGACGCCGCGTTGCGGCTGTACGACACGTTGGGTTACGTCCGCCATCATCAGTACCACTACCGCCGGGCTCCCCAGACGTGACTACGGTGGCCAGCGTGGACCTCGCTGACCAGACCGACGCCCTGACCATGGACGATCTCCGCCAACGCGGCTCGTGGAAATGGTCGACGGTGCCTGCAGGTGTGATCGGTGCCGGTATCGCCGAGATGGACCTCCCGCTGGCGCCCTGCATCAGCACTGCCATCACATCGGCGGTCGAGCGCGGCCTGACGGGATACCTGCCGCCCTGGCTCGCCCGGGAAGCCGCCCAGGCCACGGCGGCCTTCCAACAGCGGTACGGCTGGGTTGTCGACCCCGCCGACGTGCACGTGGTCCCGGACGTGATGAACGCGCTCGAGCAGACGGTCCGCCATCTGCTGGATCCCGAACCACTTGTGGTGCTGCCGACACCGGCCTACATGCCGTTCCTGAAATTGCCCAGGGCACTGGGCTGGCCGCTGGTCACAGCTCCGATGTCGTTGGGCGACAACGGGTACGAATTCGACTTGGACCATCTGGCGCGGATACTTCGGCCCGGCGCCCTGCTGGTGCTGACCAATCCGCACAACCCGACCGGCCGGGTGTTCACCGCGGCCGAACTGCACGCACTGGCTGCCGTCGTGCACGCCAGCGGGGCAACCGTGTTTGCCGACGAGATCCACGCGGCGCTGGTCTACCCGGGGCACTGCCATCTGCCCTACGCGTCCCTCTCGGCGATCACCGCCGGCCACACCGTCACCGCGACCTCGGCATCGAAGGCCTGGAACGTGCCAGGACTGGCCTGCGCGCAGCTCATCCTCACCGGTCACAACGCCCGTGAACGATGGGCGAAGACGGATCCGGCAGTGGCACACGGCTCGTCACCGCTGGGTGCGGCAGCGGCCATCGCCGCGTACACCGACGGCGCGGACCACCTGGCCGCGGTGGTGGACTACCTCGACCGCGGCCGGGCGATCTTCGCCGCGACACTCGCAGAGTCGTTGCCGGAGGCCGGCTTTCGGCCACCTGAGGGCACCTACCTCGGCTGGCTCGACCTGCGACCCGCCGGCTGCGACCCCACCGATGTCAAGACCCTCGCCCGCGTGCAGGGGGTCAACGGCCGGGCCTGCGGGGAACCGGGGCACCTGCGGCTGAACCTGGCGACCCCGCACCACGTGGTGCGCGAGATGGCCGAACGGCTCTCCGCCTGCCGGCCGGTGGCCTGACATGCGCGTCGACGTGGTCGCCGTCGGCACCGAGTTGTTGCTCGGCCAGATCGTGGACACCAACTCCTCGTGGATCGGCGAGCAACTGGCCGCACACGGGTTCGACTCGCTGCTCCAGGTCAAGGTCGGCGACAACCTGGGCCGGGTGGTCACGGCCCTGCGCGACGCCCTGGCACAAGCCGACGCCGTCATCGTCTGTGGTGGACTCGGTCCCACCCACGACGACCTCACCCGCGAAGCGATCGCGACTGTGATGAGCGCCGAACTCGAACTGCACCAGGACATCGCGGATCACCTCCGCGCGATGTTCGAAGCCCGCGGGCGGTACATGCCGGACAACAACCTGCGGCAGGCGATGGTCCCGGCCGGCGCCACGGTGATCGCTCAGACCCGCGGCACCGCACCGGGTTTGATCTGCCCGGTCACCTTGGACGGCCGGCAGAAGGTGCTCTACGCGGTGCCGGGCGTGCCGCACGAGATGAAGGACATGCTCGAAAGGGCGATCCTGCCCGACCTGCAAGGCCGCAGTGGCGAGGTCGCGGTGATCGTCAGCCGCACGCTGCGCACCTGGGGTGAGAGCGAAAGTGGTCTCGGTGAAAGGCTTTCCGGCGTCATCGACGAGTTGGACGCGGTCGGCAACCCCACGCTGGCGTTCCTCGCCAGTGGCTGGGAAGGACTGAAGGTCCGGCTGACGGCCAAGGCCTCCGACACCGATTCCGCCGCAACACTACTGGCGCAGTGGTCGCAGCGGGTCGAGGAAGTCGTCGGCGACCGGGTTTTCGGTTATGACAACGACACCATGGAATCGGTTGTCCTGCAACGACTACGGGAACGCGGATTGACGCTCGGGCTGGCCGAATCGGTCACCGGTGGCCTGGTCGCCGCCCGGTTGACCGCCATCGCCGGGGCCAGTGACGTGCTGCGGGGAAGCATCGTTTCCTACGCCAGCGAGGTGAAGTTCGATCTGCTCGGCGTGACGCCCGGTCCGGTGGTCAACGAGGACACGGCCGGTCAGATGGCGCTCGGTGTGCGGCGGGTGCTGGGCAGTGTCGTGGGTCTGGCGCTCACCGGCGTCGCGGGCCCGGCCGAGCAGGACGGGATACCGGTCGGCACCGTGTGCATCGGGCTGGCGGTCGGCGATGACGTGCACACCACCACAACGCGGCTCCCTGGTCAGCGCGAACAGGTGCGGCAGATGGGCGTCATCACCTCGCTCGATTTCCTGCGCCGTCGGCTGGGTTGAGCCTGGGTAGAGCCGCTGTCAGCAGCTGATCGGGTCAGTTCGGCTGCACCGCAGGAATTCCGTCAAAGCAGGTGCGAGTGCCGGTGTGGCAGGCCACCCCGGTCTGATCGACCAGCACCAGCAGGGTGTCGCCGTCGCAATCCCGCCGCACCTCGATCACCCGCTGGGTGTTCCCGGAGGTCTCCCCCTTCACCCAGTACTCCCGCCGGGACCGCGAGAAGTACGTTCCCCGACCGGTTCTCAGCGTCCGCCGGAGCGCTTCCGCGTCCATCCACGCCACCATCAACACTTCCTTGGTGTCGAACTGCTGGACCACCGCGCACACCAGACCGGCATCGTTGTAGGCCAGCGAGGACACCAGGTCCTCGACAGATGGCGGCAGCGCGGCGGGCGGGAGATCAGCTGGCAGATCGACAGTGCTCACGGCCGGTTCACCGACAGCGGCCGGCGCACCGGGTAGCCGGCCTCGGCGAGTTGCGCCTTGACATCGTCGATCCGCAACTCGCTGAAGTGGAAGACCGACGCGGCCAGCACCGCGTCCGCCCCGGCCGCGATCGCCGCCGGAAAGTGGTCGAGGGCGCCGGCCCCGCCGGAGGCGATCAGCGGTACGCCGACGGCCGCCCGGATCTGCGTCAGCATCTGCGTGTCGAATCCGTCCTTGGTGCCGTCCGCGTCCATCGACGTCAACAGGATCTCCCCGGCGCCGGCCGCCTCGGCCCGCTCGGCCCATTGCACGGCGTCGATCCCGGTGCCCTGGCGTCCGCCGTGGGTGGTCACCTCGAACCCGGACGGGCAGCCCGCCGCGACGGCGCCGGTCACCCGGCGGGCGTCGATGGCGATCACCACGCACTGCGAGCCGAACCGGTTGGCGGCCTCGGACAGGAACTCCGGCCGGGCCACCGCGGCCGAGTTGATCGACACCTTGTCCGCGCCGGCGCGCAGCAGCGCGTCGATGTCGTCGGTGGTGCGGACCCCGCCGCCCACGGTGAGCGGGATGAAGACCTGCTCGGCGGTGCGCCGGATCATGTCGTAGGCGCTGCGCCGGTTGTCGCTGGTGGCGGTGATGTCCAGGAACGTCAGCTCGTCGGCCCCCTCGGCGTCGTACCGGCGGGCCAGTTCGACGGGGTCGCCGGCATCGACCAGGCCGACGAAGTTGACGCCCTTGACCACCCTGCCCTCCGAGACGTCCAGACAGGGGATGACGCGAATGGCGACCGGCATGCCCACCAGGGTACGAACCCACCGGGCGTAGCGTGTCCACGGGCGTGCAGGACGTCTCCGGCGCCTTGATTCCAGAGGGAACAGGCAGAGCCTGACCTGAGAACCGCACCTCACCTCATCGGCCCCTTTCCGGCCCGATCGAGCGGACATCGGGTTCATCCGGAAGGGGTTTGCATGCCTTCGCTCCCGAACAACCCGAACCTGAACCACTTCCGCCGGCAGGCGAAATCCCTGCTGCGAGCCGCGAAATCCGGTGACCGGCGCGCCCTGGAGCTGATCGCCCGATCGGATCCGGACGCCGCACCCCCGGACCTGCTCACCCTGGCTGCGGCGCAGTTCGCCGTTGCCCGCGGTTACGGGTTCTCCAGTTGGCCGCGGCTCGAGCACTATCTCGATATTGCAGAGACATTGCGACGTGACCCCACGGCCGCCCCGGCCGAACCTGACACCGACCCGGCGGACACCTTCTGCCGGCTGGCCTGCCTGGTCTACAGCGAGCAGGACGGGCCGGACCGCTGGACGGCCGCCCGCGCGCTGCTCGCCGCTCATCCCGACCTCGTCAGCCACTCGATCGCGGCGGCGGCCGCCGCCGCAGACCCGGACGCGATCCGGCTACACCTGGCGGCCGACGGGCGAGCGGCGATCACCGACGCCGGACCGCACCGATGGGTGCCGCTGCTGTACCTGGCCTACTCCAGGGCGCCCCGCAGCGACGAGCCTGCGGAGCGGTTCATGCTCTGCGCGCGGCTGCTGCTGGACGCCGGCGCCGATCCGAACTCCGGCTACCTGTGGCTCGGGCTGCCGACCCCGTTCACCGTGCTGACCGGTGTGTTCGGCGAGGGCGAGCAAGGCCCGGGTCGTCAGCCGGGGCACCCTCATTCGCCGGCCCTCGCCCCCTTGCTGCTGGCTCGCGGGGCCGACCCCAACGACGGACAGACGTTGTACAACAGGATGTTTCGGCCGGATGACAGTCACCTGGAGCTGTTGTTCGAGTTCGGCCTCGGGCGTGGCGACGGCGGCCCGTGGAAGCGTCGACTGGGCGAGGCCGCGGAGACTCCGGCCGAGATGCTGGCCCGGCAACTTCACTGGGCGATCGACCATGGCTTCGCGGAGCGGGTCGATCTACTGGCGCGCAACGGCGTCGACGTGCGGGCTCCGCTGGCCGACGGCCGCGGCCCCGCGCAGCGCGCCGCCGACGGGGGCCGGCTCGACATCGCGGCGACGCTGTCCCGGCACGGCGGCAGTGCCGCCGTGGTGGACAACTCGACACGGCTTCTCGACCACCTGCTGACCGGGACTGGACTCAACATGAACCCGGGACCGGACAACCTTGCCGCCTGCCGTATCCGCTGGGCCGACCTGATCCACCGCGCCACCACACCCGACGCGGTTCGGCGGATCACCGACGCCGGATTCGATGTCAATGCGCGCCGCGACGGCGCAACCGCGCTGCATCAAGCAGCGTGGAACGGCGACCTGGCACTGGTCCAGGCACTGCTGGACGCCGGCGCGGATCCCGGCGCACGGGACGACAGGTTCGGCGGCACACCGCTGGGCTGGGCCGAACACGGCTACCAGGAGGCGGCCTGTGAGTTGCTCGCGGCCGTCACCCCCAACGCAGACTGAACCGGACTGAACCGGACCGAATGGAGCGGGGTCAGCCCGCCGACATCACGGCCAGCCAGACTGCCAGCGCAACACCGGCCGTGGCGGCGATCACCCTGATCAGGTCGGCGCGGAGCAGCGCGCGGTACGCCGTCGGATCCCACGCGACACCGAGCCGCCGATGCTGCGGCACGGCCAGGAAGGCGGTGGCGCCGAGGACGACCGCGAGCAGCGCGGCGGCCACCGCCGGTGCCCACCCGGGGACCGTGGCAGGCCGATCAATGCCGAGCCACCCGATGCTCAGCACCAGAGCGCCGAACAGCGGACCGACCAGATAGGTGATCCGCCGCTGATGCAGCC
>JBBQJM010000223.1:0-6925 GCA_038325895.1 Mycobacteriales bacterium | reverse complement strand
AGGATGCTGGGATGGCCGGTGCCGGTGCAGAGGAGCCGATAACGGCGGCGCGGGTCACCGCGGGGAGAGCCCGGGAGGCGTTGGCGGCGGCGGTCCGACGGTCGTTGACCAGACCGGGATCGGTGCCGCCCGCGGAGCAGCACCGGCTGACCACAGCAGACCGGCGGGCGGAGCAGGCGATCGCCGAGGTCTTGGCGCCACGCACCGGGTAGCCGGGGTGATCCCCCGGTGGGGTGAGCGCGGTCCCCGACCGAGACGGTCCCGGGCCGGCGCGGCACGTCCACCGCGGGCCACCGTCGGTCAGGTGACCGCGAGCGCTTTCCATTCTTCCCAACTCAGGGCCCAGACGTAGATGTCGCCGTCGGCGGCGGACAGTTGCACGCTGGTCCCGGTGACTTCCACGGGGTCGCCGTAGATCGCCGATTCGAAATACGCTTGGGCGCTCTCGGCGGACAGGTTGATGCAGCCGTGGCTGACGTTCACCACGCCCTGATCGGCGACGGTGTACTGGTTCTGGTGGATGAACTCGCCGTTGTCGCTGATCCGCACCGCCCACCTCTCCGGGACATTGCTGTACCCGTAGGCGGGGTTGCTCATCAGGGTGTTCTCTTCCTTGCCCATCACGATGTGGGTGCCGGAGCGGGTGACCCGGTTCGGGTCGCCGATGTCATCGCCGCTGCCGTAGGAGGCGTCGTAGCTGGCGACGGTGACACCGTCCTGCTGGACCACCAGGTTGTGGGAGTTGGCGTCGGCGAGCACCACCTGGTTCCGGCCGATGGTGAAGTCGCTGGTGATGTCCGCCGCGCCGTACGCGCCAGGGGCCAGTTCCACCCCGTACAGCTGCGCGGAGAGGTGGATCTGGGTGCCCGCCGGCCAATACTCCTTGGTGCGGTAGTCCAGCCCCCACCGGCCGTCGTCGTGCCGGATCCAGGCCCACGCCCCTTCCACGGCCGGGGTGGAGGTCAGCGTGACATGTTTGGCGACGGCGGCCTTGTCGACCGGCTCGGCCCCGAAGTAGACGATCACCGGGGCGGCGACGCCGACGACGGCGTCGTCACCGGGGTACACGGTGTTCCGGACGGCGGTGTCGGTGCCGGCGGTGCTGAAGGTTCCGGTGATCGGGACCTGCCGGCCGTCGGAGCCGGTGGCGGTCCCGGTGACCGTGTACGCCGCGCCGAACGCCAGGTTCTGCCCCAACGTCCACGTCGTGCGATCCGGTGCGACCGTCCCGGCCACCGGAGCGCCGTCCGGGCTGGCCATCGTGAGCGTGTCGATCACGCCCCGGGCCACGGCGACGGTGACCGGCTGCGACGGTGCGATCCCGGTGGCGCCGAAACCGGGTGATGCACTCACCGCCGCCACCGGCGCGACGGGCACCGCCGGCGAGGTGGTCGCGGGCGCGCCGTTGGAGGCTGGTGGTTGGGCGCTAACGACCTGACCGGCGGCGGCCGGGGTTGGCGTCGGAGTGGACGCCGACAATTCACCGGTCCCGCACCCGGCCACCGCAACGAGCAGCGCAGCAACGACAGCGAGCGCTCCACTCCGCCGCCGGCAGTGACGAGCATTTGACATCACGAGTCACCTCGTCCCATCTCGCGATTCATCCGACCGAACATCAAGCACCCGCTGGCGCCCGACCGACCCCTCCGTCAGGCCCTGCCGGGACCGGGTGGGGGGCGCGAGCATCGCGAGGACGCCGTTAGCCGGCGGATCGGTGGTGCGACACCGCCGCCGCACCACGAGTGGCATCGGCGACGCCACCCGGCTGGTGCCGCCTCTGAGGTTCCGAACACCACGTTGACGATCCCACGCTCGGCGACGATAACGGACAAACCGGATCATGTCACCGTGAGCGTCGCCACCGTCCGCGCCGCGCCCCATGCCCGGGGGTTCGGCCGCGGAACCCGCCGCTGGGCCGCCCCCGGGTTCTGACGGTCCAGCGAGACCGACCCGTCCCGGATCGGCCCGGCTCGGTGCCCGGAGATGGCGATCGAGTTGATCGGTGCGAGGACAACACCGAAACCGTCGGCCAGGTACCCGATCCCAGCGATGCCAACTGTTTGACGACGGTCACCGGTAACTTCGCCCAGGTCGGCGCTGGTGGCAACGTTGGGTTGCGGACAGAGCCCTTGTATTTCCTCCCGGTCGGGTGGACCTTCGCCGTCCGTTTCATTCTTTCGTGAGAGGATTCTGACTGTTCGTCACCGAAATGTAGTTTGGTCAGCCCAAGGAGTACCTTCGATTGACCGTCTACTCCCTCGCATCCGACCGCTCGCCGGGCTCGTCTGCTGCCCGTGTGGCTCCCGAGACCCTGGCCGAATGCTGGCTGACGAGTTCAACTGACAGGTCGCCGCCCGCCGAGCGCGGAATCCTCACCCGCACCAGCTCGTTCGGCGATGCCGACGGTCCGGGTGGAACGGCCGAGCGGCCGCGGCTTCACCACTGCCGTGGACGTCGATCGCTGGAACGCCGATGGCCTCAGGCCGCCCGATGGTCGCGGCTCGGCATTGTGAGACCGTCGCTGACCTCGGTGCGACGACCCGCTGTCGGGGCCGACCCGCGTTGAGGGCTCGTGCAACCGGCCGTGGTCGCGGCCGTCGATGAGGACGATTGGGCCGGGTGCGGCGATGGTGAGTCGGGCGGGTCCAGCGTGGGCGCGGGTCGCGCTGCGAGCCGGGCTGGTCGCGAGCCGGGTGTCGCGCCGTCTGGGGGTGGGTGCCGGCTCGATCATCGGCGGCCGGGTCACCCTGCTGCTGGACCCGGGGGCGCTGTCCGGACTCGCGGCCGGCCGCCGGGTGGTGCTGGTGTCGGGCACGAACGGCAAGACAACGACCAGTCATCTGCTGGCCGCGGCGCTGCGCACGGCAGGGCCGGTGGCGCACAACGCCACCGGGTCGAACATGGCCGACGGGGCGGTCGCGGCGTTGGCCGCGGCCCGCGACGCCGAATACGCGGTCCTCGAGGTCGACGAATGGCACCTGACCGCGGTCGCCCGGGCGGTGCAGCCGGCGGTGGTCGTGCTGCTGAACCTGACCCGGGACCAGCTGGACCGGGGCACCGAGGTCCGCGCCGTCGCGGCCGCCGTCGCCGCAGCGCTGACCCGGCTCCCGCGGACCCTGGTCGTCGCCAACGCCGACGACCCGATGGTGGTCTGGGCAGCGAGCCGAGCCCCCCGCGTGTGTTGGGTGGCGGCCGGCGCCGGCTGGCTCGGGGATACGGCGACCTGCCCGCGGTGCGGCAGCATGATGCACACCGACGGACCGGCCTGGCACTGCGGCTGCGGGCTGGCCCGACCGGAGGCGGACTGGTGGCTGGACGGTGACTTGCTTTACACCAGGCAGCAGGTGACCCGGCTGGCGTTGCGGCTCCCCGGCCGGTGCAACATCGGCAACGCCGCGCAGGCCGTCGCGGCCGCCGCCGCGCTGGGTGTCCAACCGGCGCAAGGCGTCCCCACCGAAATCGTGACCATCACCGCGGACTCCACCCCACCCGCCGGGTGCGATGTGTACCTGCTCGGCGGCGGCGAGGACATCGCGCAACTGTTCGCCGCGGACTGGCTCCGCCGCCACCGGGACCTCCATCACGCCCTGGACAGCAGCGCCCGGGTCCTGGCGGTGTGCGCCGGCCTGCAGGTACTCGGCCACACAATGCGGGACCGCGCCGGCCAGGACCACCCCGGACTCGGCGTCCTGGACGTCACCACCACTCCCGGCCGGCGCCGCGCGGTCGGCGAGATCACCACCACCTGCGCGATTCCCGGCGTCGGGCAGCTCACCGGATTCGAAACCACCACGGCATCACCGCCCTCGGCCCCGGCACCGCCCCGCTGGGCACCGTGATCACCGGCACCGGCAACGGCACCCGCGACCACACCGGCCGACCCACCGAGGGCGTCCTCACCGACCGCGTCATCGGCACCTACCTGCACGGCCCGGTCCTGGCCCGCAACCCCGGCCCTGGCCGACCACCTCCTGACCGCCATCACCGGCACCGAGATGGCGCCCCTGGAACTCCCCGACCAGGCCGCACTGCGCCGCACCTACCTCAGCCCCCGCGCGGCTCGCGGCGGCATCCACCACCGTCACCGCATCCCCCAGGAGCCACACAGTCCACGACAGACATTCACTTGACGAAGGCAGATCAATGCGGCACGGGCGTGGCAAACCGTCCTGCGGCGCGAAGTCGCCAAACCACCATGGAAGTCGCGGTACGGATCGTTCGCCAGGTGCGGTTCGGCATCGCCGTTTGGGCCCGTGGCGCTCGCGGAGGAGCTGCGAAATCGATGTTCGTGACACGATCCCAGCCAACGACGCCGGAGCGACACCTCCTGCTCACTCATGTGCCCTATGCAGTCAAGCGGGACCCTCTTCGATTCCCGGACCTGCGCCACGGAGGGCCTTGTCCTTACCGTTCACGACGACGAAACCCGTACCGTCGATTTCGTGAACGATGACGAGACCTTGAACCGAACCATTTGTCCATGACGACGTCCAGTTCTCGATCAGCGCCTACGGCCATGCCCATTGAAGGTGATCATTCGTGGTCTGCCACGGCGCAGAGAGATCAATTCGGGTTGAGGGTGATGACACATATCGAAGGCAATAACGGAATCGCCTTTTCATGATGCCGGCCAGATCGCTCTTGATCCCTACGGGACGGTCGCCTACAGCCACGGTCCGCGCTTCAGTTCGAGGGCGCACGATCTTGCCGGCCTTCTGTCGCTGAGGACCATTCAGGGCCCAAGCCGGTCGATCACGCCGGCCGTGGGACGATCGAGAGATGGAAGGCGGGCCGAACCTCAAGGAGCGGGTGCTGACGTGGTCCATCGTGTTGCTCACGGCCGGGGTGGCAGGTAGGACTGCCCTGGTCTGGTTCAAAGCGTGGTGGGCGGCGGTGAACAAGCCATGAGCAGAGCGTTGCGAAATATCCTTACCGCCAAGATGCTGGCACTGTCAGCCCTGGCCCTAGCTAGCGGGCATCGTGATGAGCGTGATCTGGCGCCGGCACGAGCTCGACGCCGATTCCTCCTGGCATCCTCGGCACCAGGGCTATCCGCCGCAGGTCGAGACCACATCGACGCCATGCGCAATACAGATCAGAGGCCTCCCACCGTTGTTCTTGCGTCGTGTCAACGCCGAGATGGGTCATCGGACCGTCGTCCTCATTCGGGTCGAGGGCCGGAGGCACCGACCTGGCGGTTCGGGCATCGGCACGTGTCTGATCGAGGGCCACGCGATACATACGGCTGACGGAGCACCAGGCATCTGTGACCCCCGAGGTGAGGCGGAGCGATGCCGAAGCCCGACGCCGCACCACATAGTCCCGCTCGCGTCAAAGGCCTGGTTTGACAGTCACCGGCACTTCGGCAACGGTCAGACGAAGAGGTCGTCCCTTCCAACGATATTCAGACCACGAAGTTCGAACTCCCGAGGAAGTGGTGCCTCCATGCCGGCACCGCCCGGAATCTTGGCCATGACCTTGGGCCACAGGTCTTGCACGAACCGCTCGGCGTGTTCCTTTGACTGCCAGACCTCGACGATCTCAAAACCCGCATCTGTCGCCCGTCCAACGTGAACAAGAAGGCCGTCGACGTCGCCCGGCCCTGCGATCTCCCTGATCGCTGCGTGCGACACGTCATAGAACTCAATCGGTGCTGGGACGTCGACAATGTGGCTGTAGGTAATCAGTTGCGCTCCCCATTGATGCTCGCTGGGCAGACCAGCGGCAAGCGGTCATGAGCTCCCATCATGAGCCCGCATCTCTTGCCGGGCAAAACGGTCAGGGCGGGAGTCGTTGGCGGAGAGGGCGCCAGCCGCTATGACGCATTTGGGGCGCGCTTGCTGAACCCGTTGTGCGCGGGACCCTCTCTTCTCCGGGAAAGGGGCCGGCGAGCCCGTTGAGGCGTGCCCAGCTTGGGCAGCAGTCTGCAGCGTTGATGACCGGGGACCTCAAGAACTACATCGACAAACCTAATAGCCCATCCGGTCTCCGCAACCACCTCCGCGGGCACCGCCGTCCGCGCCGACGTCGACCAGCGAATCGACGAGCGAAAGCGGTCGGCACCAGCCTGTACGGTTTGACCGGGTCGAGTCCTTCGGCGCAGGCGAGGACCGCTCCCACTAGTTGCCGGCGTCATCGAAGGGGGCTCGGAACCGCGTCTCCAGACGAGTGCGCCAAGACGACGATGCAGCAGAACCTCGACGCGACGATGATGCCGAGGCGTCTGTCGTCTCGGCATGTGTCCGGCCCGGATACCGCGCAGCGTGAGCAGGGTGCGCACGGTCAAACACGATCCGCAAAACCATATCAATTCCGTTGAGGGCGAATAGTGGGATAAGGGAATAGGAAGGCAATTCTTGGCACGAACAAACGTGCATCAACTTGAAGGTTTCCAGGGACGGTCCGGCGTCAATTGGGTCGTCATGACCGTTAGGTGGTGCGGTCGGCGAGGCGGTGGTTCAGGGCGGTGTGGCGGCGGCCGGCGCCGGTGACCCGGACGGCCTGGCCGATCGCCTTGGCAGATCCGACGAGGACGACAAGTTTCTTGGCCCGGGTGACGGCGGTGTACAGCAGGTTCCGTTGCGGCATCATCCACGCGCTGGTGGTGACCGGGATGACCACGCACGGGTACTCGCTGCCCTGCGCGCGGTGCACGGTGACCGCGTAGGCGTGGGTCAGTTCGTCCAATTCGGCGAAGTCGTAGTCGATGTCCTCGTCCTCTTCGGTGCGCGCGGTCAGCGTCGCGGCGTTCAGGTCGACGGCGGTGACCACGCCTTGGGTGCCGTTGAAAACACCGTTGCTGCCCTTGTCGTAGTTGTTGCGGATCTGCGCCACTTTGTCCCCGACCCGGAACACCCTGCCACCGAACCGGCGTTCCGGCACATCGGCGCGGGCCGGGGTGATCGCGTCCTGCAGCGCGGTGTTC
>JBBQJM010000222.1:0-6945 GCA_038325895.1 Mycobacteriales bacterium | reverse complement strand
TCAGCCGGTCGGCGAGTGAGTACATCAGGTCGCGCCAGGTCCAGAAGGTGCCGCCGCTGTTGTGGGTCAACCCGCGCAATGCCCGGTGGAACGCATGGGAATGCGCGTCGGCAAAGCCGGGAACGACCAGCCCGGAGAGGTTCTCGACGGTGTCACCGGTCGCGATCGGCGCGCCGGCCTCGGACAGCGTGGTGATCACCCCACCGACCGACCGGATCTGCACGTCCGGCCGCACTGCGCCGTCGATCCACGCGGCCTCGCATCGGAACACCGCGCCCGCAGGGTCGGGCGTCACTTCACGAGTTCTTCCAGCACGTCGGCCAACGCGTCCACACCGACAACGCAGTCGGCCAGGTCGGCATATTCCTCGGGGGCATGGGAGATACCGGAATCGTTGCGCACGAACAGCATCGCGGTCGGCACGTGCGGGGCGAGGATGCCGGCATCGTGCCCGGCGCCGGTCGGGATCACCGGCGCGGACAGCAGCGCCGACAGTTGCAGCCCGAGCCCGGGATCGAGCACCACTCGATCGGACATCGACTCGCGCTGCACGACGACGGCGCAGCCCTCGGCGGCGGCTTCCTGCCGCACCGCAGCGGCGATCGCGTCGACCAGCCGCGCGGTGACCACCGGCGATTCGTGCCGGGCATCCAGCCAGAACTGCACGGACGAGGCGATGACGTTGGTGCCGCCGGGAATCGGGTGAATCCGCCCCACGGTGGCGACCGAGCCGGAGAAGTTGCCGGTCTCGCGGCGTGCGGCCAGCACCCCGGCCGCGGCGGGGATCATCGGGTCGTGGCGGTCGGCCGACGCCGTTGTGCCGGCATGATTGCCCTGACCGGTGACGGTGAACCGCCACCGTCCGTGCGCGACGATCTCCGAGCCGATCCCGACGACGGCCGCCGGGTCCGCGGCGACCAGCCGCCTGCCCTGCTCGATGTGCAATTCGACGAAGGTGCCGATGGCGGCCAGCCGGGCCGGATCCGGGCCCATGCCCGCCGGATCGAGGCCAGCCTTCTTGGCCGCCTCGGCCAGCGACACCCCGTCCGGGTCATGCAACCGGCGCGCGTGATCCGGATCGACCGCCCCGGTCATCAACCGGGATCCCAGGCAGGGCAACCCGAATCGGCCGCCCTCCTCCTCGACGAAACAGGCCACCGCGACCGGCCGGGCTGGGCTCACCCCGCGCAGCTTCAGCTCGTCGACGGCCAGCAGACCGGCAACCACGCCGAGCGGCCCGTCGAACGCTCCGCCGCCCGGCACCGAATCCAGGTGCGAGCCGGTCACCACCGCGTCCGTGCCAGGCTGGCCCCACCAGGCCCAGACATTGCCATTCCGGTCGTTCTCCACGTCCAGGCCACGCCGGGTGGCCTGTTCGGTGAACCACTGCCGGAGCTGCGAGTCGGCGTCGTCGAAACCGTGGCGGGAGTATCCGCCCCAACGGTGGTCGCGGCCCACCCCGGCGAGGTCGGACCACGCGGCGGCGAACCTGGCGCCGTCGGCGGGCGGAAGGCCGAACGTCATGAGCTGCTCCCCTGCTGATTCGGCACTGTGGCGGTGTTGGTGGCGGTGTTGGTGGCGGTGTTGGTGGGTGTGGGGTCCATCGGAATGTCCAGATGCAGCCGGTCGGCCGCCGATCTGGCCTCCGGGTAGCCGGCATCGACATGCCGGATCACCCCCATGGCGGGGTCGTTGGTCAGCACGCGCTCCAGTTTGGCAGCCGCCAGATCGGTCCCGTCGGCCACCGACACCTGGCCGGCGTGGATGGACCGTCCGATCCCGACGCCGCCACCGTGATGGATGGACACCCAACTGGCCCCGGACGCGGTGTTGACCAGCGCGTTCAGCAGCGGCCAGTCGGCAATGGCGTCGCTGCCGTCGGCCATCGACTCGGTCTCCCGGTACGGCGAGGCCACCGACCCGGAGTCCAGATGATCGCGGCCGATCACCACGGGAGCGCGCAACTCGCCGGAGGCCACCATCTCGTTGAACCGCAGTCCGGCGAGGTGCCGCTCCCCCGCGCCGAGCCAGCAGATCCGCGCCGGCAGCCCCTGGAAGGCAATGCGTTCGGGGGCAAGTCGCATCCAGCGCTGCAGGTTGTCGTTGTCTGGAAACAGTTCTCGCACGGCCCGGTCGGTGGCGTAGATGTCCCTGGGATCACCGGACAGCGCGACCCAGCGGAACGGGCCCTTGCCCTCGCAGAACAGCGGCCGGATGTAGGCGGGAACGAACCCGGGGAAATCGAAGGCTCGTTGGTAGCCCCCGAGTTGCGTCTCGCCGCGGATCGAGTTGCCGTAGTCGAAGACCTCGGCGCCGCCGTCCGCGAACCCCACCATCGCCTCGACGTGCGCGGCCATCGACGCCCTGGCCCGGTCCGTGAACTCCTCGGGCTTGGCCGCGGCGTAGTCGTGCCACTCCTGCAGGCCCACCCCGATCGGCAGGTAGGCGAGCGGGTCGTGTGCGCTGGTCTGATCGGTGACCACGTCGGCCTCGATGCCGCGGCGAAGGAGTTCCGGCAGCACCTCGGCGGCATTGCCGATCACCGCGACGGACAGCGCCTTCTTCTCGCGCTTGGCGGTCAACACGAGATCGATTGCCTGGTCGAGGTTGTCGGCCAGTACGTCGAGGTAGCGGGTGGCGACCCGGCGCTCGGCACGGGCCGGATCGCACTCGATGCAGAGCACCGCGCCGCCGTTCATGGTGACGGCCAGCGGCTGCGCCCCACCCATCCCGCCGAGCCCGGCGGTGATCGTCAACGTGCCGGCCAGACCCGGGCCCATGCTGCCGGCCGGCCGGGCCGCAGCGAGCTTCTCGGCGACCGCGGCGAACGTCTCGTAGGTGCCCTGGACAATGCCCTGCGAACCGATGTAGATCCAGGACCCGGCCGTCATCTGCCCGTACATGGTCAGCCCGAGCGCCTCCAGCCGGCGGAACTCCGGCCAGTTCGCCCAGTCCCCCACCAGGTTCGAGTTGGCGATCAGCACCCGCGGCGCCCATTCGTGGGTGCGCAGCACGCCGACCGGCCGGCCGGACTGCACCAGCAGCGTCTCGTCCTGCTCCAGATCGGTCAGCGAACGGCAGATGGCATCGAAGCTGCGCCAGTCGCGGGCAGCCTTGCCGGTGCCGCCGTACACGACCAGGTTGTCCGGATCCTCGGCCACGTCCGGGTCCAGGTTGTTGCACAGCATGCGCAGCGGCGCCTCGGTGGCCCAGCTCTTCGCGGTCAACGCTGTCCCCGTCGCGGCGCGCACGGGGCGGGGGCCGGCCGGCTGGCCGGTCGCGGCGGTGGTCATCGGTTCTCCCTGGCGGTCAGTGTTGTTGGTGCGGTGACGGATGGTTCTTCGGAGCTGGGTCGTTCGTTCGAGGGCAATCGATCGTCTGCGGGGGCGTTGACGGCACCAGTCGCGGTGATCGCACCGGTGGCGAGAAGATCGACCACCGCGTCGATCTCGGCGGCGACATGCCGGTCCGGCCCGGGCCCGGCGACCCTGGTTCGGATCACGTCGCGGACCGCGGCGGTGACCGGCGACGGGGCGAGCGGTGATCGAAGGTCCAGAGCTCTTGCCGCCGTGAGCATTTCGATGGCCAGCACCCGACGCAGGCCGTCCACGGCGCGGCGCAGCTTGCGGGCGGCGTGCCAGCCCATCGAGACGTGATCCTCCTGCATGGCGGAGGACGGGATGGAGTCGACCGACGCCGGCACGGCCAGCCGTTTGAGTTCGGAGACGATCCCGGCCTGGGTGTACTGCGCGATCATCAGCCCGGAGTCGACCCCGACCTCGTGCGCCAGGAATGGCGGCAGGCCGTGCGAACGGGACTTGTCCAGCATCCGGTCGGTGCGCCGCTCGGCGATGCCGGCCACGTCGGCGACCGAGATGGCCAGGAAATCCAGCACGGCGGCGATCGGGGCGCCGTGGAAATTGCCGTTGGACTCCACCCGCCCGTCCACCAGGACGACGGGATTGTCGATGGCGCTGGCCAACTCTCGACCGGCGATCAGCCTCGCGTGGGCGGCGGTGTCGCGGGCGGTGCCGTGCACGGCCGGTGAGCAACGGAGCGAATAGGCGTCCTGAACGCGGGTGTCGCCGGGGCCGGCATGCGAAGCCACGATCGCCGATCCAGCCAGCGTGGCGAACATCCGGGCCGCGCTGATGGCCTGTCCGGTCTGCGGGCGCAGCGCCTGCAGTTCCGGTGCGAACACCCGGTCCGTGCCCAGCAGGGCCTCCACCGACATGGCGGCGGCGAGATCGGCGGCGTCCAGCAGCGCAGCCAGGTCGGCCAGCGAGAGGATCAGCATCCCGAGCATGCCGTCCGTGCCGTTGATCAGCGCAAGGCCCTCCTTCTCGGCCAGCACCACCGGTGTCAGCCCGGCTTCGGCGAGCGCGTCCGCGGCGGGTCGCCGCCGGCCGCGAGCGTCGATGACCTCGCCCTCACCGACGAGGGCCAGTGCGACGGTGGCCAGCGGCGCGAGATCGCCGGAGCAGCCGAGCGAACCGTATTCCGGCACGATCGGGGTGATGCCCGCGCTGAGCAGCGCAGCGTAGGCCTCCGCGGTGGCCGGCCGGATGCCGGTCCGGCCCGTGGCCAGGGTCGACAGCCGCAGCAGCATCATGGCCCGCACCACCTCGGACTCCACCGGAGTACCGGTGCCGGCGGCATGCGAGCGGATCAACGAGGCCTGCAACGCGGCGCGACGCGACGGCGCGATGGAGGTGGTGGCCAGCGCTCCGAAGCCGGTAGAGATGCCGTAGTGCGGGCTGGTGTCGCCGGCCAGCGCGTCCACGATGGATCGCGAGGCGGCCATGGCGTGCCGGGATTCCCCACCGATCGCCACCGCGGCACCGTGCCGGGCAACGGCGATGACGTCATCGAAGCTGACCGGACCGACCCCGAGCTCGACGGTGGTGGTGGCGGTCGAACGGGCGCGGTCGGCCGACGGGGTCGGTGCCGGGGTCGGTGCCGGTGTGGTCGGTCGCGGCGTCCGGGGTTCTGCGGTGGTCACCCGTCCATTGGATGCTGTCCGGGCGCTGCACGCGAGAGGGGCAGACGCGACTTCTGTCCGGTATACCGGACAGATGGTCCAGACCGGTGCTGATGACGGGGTTCGTCCCGCCCGACCGGGTGACCGCGTGGCGGATGGGCCGGTGCGCACGGGGGCCTCCGACGGACCCGCTCCGGCATTGCGCCGCGGGCTGGCCGTGCTGCAGCTGCTCGCGGCCCGCCCTGCGCCGGTGTCGGCGTCCGCGATCGCCCGCGACCTGGGGCTCCCACGGTCGACCACCTACGAGCTGCTCACCGAATTGGCCGCAGCGGGGTTCGCGGTTCACCTGCCGGGCGAGCGCCGGTGGGGGCTCGGTCTCTCGTCTTTCGAGATCGGCAGCGCCTATCTGCGCGGAGAACCGCTGGAGCGGATCGGTCGGCCGGTGATCGCCCGGCTCAGTGCGGCGACCTCGACCACGGCGCATCTCGGCGTGCTGCACGGCGCGGAAACACTCTACCTGGGCAAGGAGCGGCGCAGCGAGGGCCTGCTCACGCTGGTCACGGAAGTCGGGGTGCGGCTACCGGCGGCGCTGACCGCGACCGGCCTGTCGATCTTGGCCAACCTGCCCGCGGATCAGGTGCGGGCGGTGTTCCCGGACCGGGCGTCGTTCGTGGTGCGCACGGGCCGCGGCCCGGACACACTGCCGGCGCTGCGGCGGGACCTGGCTGCGGTCCGCCGCCGTGGATGGGCCGTCGAGGACGGCCGGGTCTCTTTCGGGACGGCGTCGGTCGCCGCCGGTGTGTTCGACCACAACGCGCGGCCCATTGCCGCGGTCGGCGTCACCTTCGGGCACCGGTGTGCGGACAGCGTCGGCCCGGCCGCGAATCGTCGGGTCGATGCGGACGGGTGCGGGAGTGATTTCGCGGCGCTCGCGGAACCGGTGCGGCGGAGCGCGCGGGAGTTGACCGCCGCCATCGGCGGGCGATGGGTGACGGGTTGATCGATCGTGGCGTGGCCGACCCGCTCAAGTCGACGGAGCAGACCAAAGGCGCTGTGGACGAATCCGATACCTGTGTCAAACGGGGCGTCTGAATCAACGCTCTACCACCGGCCCAGCTCTCAGGGGACAGCGCTGCGGTCATCACCGGCAACCCCAGCGGCGGGGACCAGAGCCCCACCGATCCCACCTGTCACTCACGACTTCGGAGATACCCACGAGGGCCGCGTCCCAGACAATTCCACTGACGGTCATGTCCGTCTTTCCGTGGTGTCGATGGCCAGCGCGATGACACCGTCGTTGTCGGACCAGAGGTGGTCGCCGGCGCGGAAGGTCGCTCCGCCGAAGGTGATGTCGACGTCGCGTTCGCCGGCACCGGTCTTGCCGCTCTTCCGAGGGTTGGTGCCCAGCGCCTTGACACCGAGGTCCAGGTCGGCAAGCAGGTCACTGTCCCGGACTGCACCGTTGATGACCAGGCCTGCCCAGCCATTGTCGACGGCCAGTTGTGCGATGACGTCACCCGACAACGCGGTGTGAACTGATCCGCCGCCGTCGACGACCAGCACTGCGCCGCTCCCGGGCGTGGACAAAATGGATTTGAGCAGCGCGTTGTCCTGGAAACAGCGGACGGTGGTGATCGGGCCGTCGAAGGCGCGCCTGCCGCCGTACTGGATGAACGGGGTGTCGCAAACCTGAAGATCATCGCCGTGCTCGTCATACAGGTCAGCGGTCGAGACGGTCATGACTCCTACTCTGCCGTGAGGCGCAACCGGCCGCAGGCCGACTGCTCTGCCCTGATTGTGTTTCGCTTGCCACCGTCGTCGTAGCGTGGACCCACGGATGGAACGGCCGCAGCGGATGTGGACCATCACCTACCGGTGCCGCTGACCACAGGCTGGAACGATTCAGCTACCCCGGCCTGACCCCGGCCATACCGCCGTCGACGGCGAGCAGCGTGCCAGTGGTC